>NZ_JBXVPZ010000206.1:0-17016 GCF_057961495.1 Streptomyces sp. P5F9
TCTCCGTCCGCTCCGCCCCCAGCCCGCTGCGCCCGCTCCGCTACGAGCTGCGGCGGGCCGCCGGTGTCGGCACCGGGTTCCTGACCGGGGCCGCCGTGCTGGTCGTGTCCGCCCTCACCGCGCTGCTGTCGGCGCGCATCGGGCACACCCCGCAGCCGCGTCTGCTGGCCGCGTGGCCGCGGGAGTTGCCCCTGCCGCCCGCGGCGCTCGGTGCGGGGCTGCTCGGGGCGTTCGCGTTCGGTGACGAGTTCCGTCACCCCGCCCTGGCGGCGGATCGCGGCACCGTGCCCCGGCGGATGGGGCTGCTCGTCGCGAAGCTCCTCGTCTCCGCGGCCACCGCGCTGCTGCTGGCCTTCCTCACGGTGGGCTGCGACGCCGAAGTGCTCTATCTCGTCTACGGACGGGAGCTCGCGCAGGTTCCCGCCGACTGGCTTTCGATGGGCGCGAGTTGGATCGGCCTGGTCGTCGGCTGCGCATGGGCCGGCGTTCTGGCCGCCGGCATCTTCCGGTCCACCACGGCCGGGCTCGCCGCGGTGGTCGCCGTACCGATTCTCGTCGTACCCCTCGTGCACAAGGCGTTGGACGGGCCCGCCGTGCGGACCGCGGAAGGCTTCCCGATGAGGATGCGGAAGGTATTGCTGCTGCAGTGGCCCTTCGGGGGAGAGCGCTACCTGTCCGCGGCGGCGCGGGTGATCGCCCAACCCGTGGGCGGGGCACTGACGTTGTCGCTGACCGCACTGCTCTGCGCGTATCTGCTCACGACCCTGCGTAGCAGGGTCCGATGACGACCGTCCGCACCCTTCGGGTGCCGCTCTGCGCACAACTCCCCGCAGAAAGCCCATTTCTTTCCGATAAGGCGTCAATTGCGACGGGGTGAGCGATCACCCTTTCGTGTGCTTTTCACCAAAGACCTCAAGGGAGTTGGGGACAGCGCCGACAAAGGATCCGTGAGTACCCTTGCGCACACCATGATGACCGCCGCCCGCTCCGCAGACTCCGGCCTCGCCGGTTCGGGCGAACTCGACCGCTACCCCTATGCCGAGGCGCCCGTCACCGAGCGCCTCGGAGCCCCTTCCTGGGACGGTTCCGACCCCGAGCTGGGCCGCGTGGGCCGGCGTGCCGCGGGCAGCCGCGGACGCGGGCTGCACGGCCAACTCGTCCAGCAGCTGGGTCAGATGATCGTCTCCGGGGACCTGGGCGCCGACCGCCCGCTGGTGCCCGAGGAGATCGGCCAGCGTTTCGAGGTCTCCCGCACCGTCGTCCGCGAATCGCTCCGCGTCCTGGAGGCCAAGGGGCTGGTCAGTGCCCGCCCGAACGTCGGCACGCGCGTGCGTCCCGTCAGCGACTGGAACCTCCTCGACCCGGACATCATCGAATGGCGTGCCTTCGGCCCGCAGCGCGACAATCAGCGCCGTGAGCTGAGCGAGCTGCGCTGGACGATCGAGCCGCTCGCCGCGCGCCTCGCCGCCGGGCACGGGCGCGAGGACGTCCAGCAGCGCCTCTCCGACATGGTCGAGATCATGAGCCACGCGATGGGGCAGGGTGACGCGCTGACCTTCTCCCGCGCGGACGCCGAGTTCCACTCGCTGCTCATCCAGGTCGCGGGCAACCGGATGCTGGAGCACCTTTCCGGGATCGTCTCCTCCGCCCTCCAGGTCTCCGGCGGTCCGGTCACGGGCTGTGACCGCCCGACCGACGCCTCCCTGGGGCACCACGCCCGGATCGTCGACGCCCTCGCCGCCGGCGACGGTGGGGCGGCCGAGGCGGCCATGCGGCAGCTGCTCATCGTGCACCCCGAGGTGGAGCGCGTGGTGCCCGCCCCGCGCGAGCACTGACGCGCACGGGATGTCCGTGCGGTCGAGGTGTGCCGCGTTCTCGTGGCGGCGCGACGGGGTGCCGGATCTCCCTGAGGAGCGCCTGTCGCGGCTGCGGGTGACCTCCTCTGCCCGTGTCTGACCGTTTTTGAACGCTTACGGGGTGTGACTCGGGCCACGCAGATTGGGCGTAACGCTCGCGGGCACTGCGCGATGACCTAAGAGGTGACAGCCGCGGAAGGGAATACGGACGCCGTTCAAGGCGCTGTGATTCTTCCCGGCCCCAGCCCGCGCCGTCGGCCCATCCCCAAGTCGGCGGTCGTCGGCTCCTGTCCGTACCGGACGGGGCCGGAAGCCGTTTTCCATCGTTCCGAGAGGTTGTTCGTGTCGGCCAGCACATCCCGTACGCTCCCGCCGGAGATCGCCGAGTCCGTCTCTGTCATGGCGCTCATCGAGCGGGGAAAGGCTGAGGGGCAGATCGCCGGCGATGACGTGCGTCGGGCCTTCGAAGCTGACCAGATTCCGGCCACTCAGTGGAAGAACGTACTGCGCAGCCTCAATCAGATCCTTGAGGAAGAGGGTGTGACGCTGATGGTCAGTGCCGCGGAGCCCAAGCGCACCCGAAAGAGCGTCGCAGCGAAGAGTCCGGCCAAGCGCACCGCCACCAAGACGGTCGCAGCGAAGACGGTGACCGCCAAGAAGGCCACCGCCACCGCCACTCCGGCGGCACCCGTCGCCGACGCTCCCGTCGAAGACGACGCCGCGCAGAAGGTCGCTGCCAAGAAGACCGCGCCCGCCAAGAAGGCGGTCGCCAAGAAGGTCGCCGCCAAGAAGACGACCGCGGCGGCGGCCAAGAAGACCAGCGCCAAGAAGGACGACGCCGAGCTGGTCGACGAAGAGGCGACCGAGGAGACCCCGGGCAAGACCGGGGACGAGCCCGAGGGCGCCGAGAGCGCCGGGTTCGTGCTCTCCGACGAGGACGAGGACGACGCGCCCGCGCAGCAGGTCGCCGCCGCCGGTGCCACCGCCGACCCCGTCAAGGACTACCTCAAGCAGATCGGCAAGGTCCCCCTCCTCAACGCCGAGCAGGAGGTCGAGCTCGCCAAGCGCATCGAGGCCGGTCTGTTCGCCGAGGACAAGCTGGCCAACGCCGACAAGCTCGCCCCCAAGCTCAAGCGCGAGCTGGAGATCATCGCCGAGGACGGCCGCCGCGCCAAGAACCACCTCCTGGAGGCCAACCTCCGTCTGGTGGTCTCCCTGGCCAAGCGCTACACCGGCCGCGGCATGCTCTTCCTGGACCTCATCCAGGAGGGCAACCTCGGTCTGATCCGCGCGGTCGAGAAGTTCGACTACACCAAGGGCTACAAGTTCTCCACGTACGCCACCTGGTGGATCCGTCAGGCGATCACCCGCGCGATGGCCGACCAGGCCCGCACCATCCGTATCCCGGTGCACATGGTCGAGGTCATCAACAAGCTCGCGCGCGTGCAGCGCCAGATGCTCCAGGACCTGGGCCGCGAGCCCACCCCGGAGGAGCTGGCCAAGGAACTCGACATGACCCCGGAGAAGGTCATCGAGGTCCAGAAGTACGGCCGCGAGCCCATCTCCCTGCACACCCCCCTGGGTGAGGACGGCGACAGCGAGTTCGGTGACCTCATCGAGGACTCCGAAGCCGTCGTCCCGGCCGACGCGGTCAGCTTCACCCTTCTCCAGGAGCAGCTGCACTCCGTCCTGGACACCCTGTCCGAGCGCGAGGCCGGCGTGGTCTCGATGCGCTTCGGTCTCACCGACGGTCAGCCGAAGACCCTCGACGAGATCGGCAAGGTGTACGGGGTCACCCGTGAGCGCATCCGCCAGATCGAGTCCAAGACCATGTCGAAGCTGCGCCACCCGTCGCGTTCGCAGGTGCTGCGCGACTACCTCGACTAGGTCCTGGTCGTACGACACGGAAGGCCCGGTCTCCCCTCGGGGAGCCGGGCCTTCGTGTTGGCGCGGGTGCGGGGCGCGGTGCGCTGGATCACTCTGGGTCTTCAATGACCATCCCAGAGTGAGGAACGTGCATGCGTCGTCCCCTTGCCCGGGCGCTGACCCGGCCGCTGGTCCTGGCGGCCGCCGCGTCCGCCATACCGCTGGTCTCCGCGGCCCCCGTGGCCGCCGACAGCATCGTCGTCGGCGGGTTCCCGGTCGATGTCTCCGTGAGCCCCTGGACGGTGGCGCTGTCCAGTCGTGACCGGTTCGGGGGTACCCGGGCGGGGCAGTTCTGCGGTGGTGTGGCCGTGGGCCGGACCACCGTGCTGACCGCGGCCCACTGCATGGGCGACGACGTCCTGGGGGCGCCGCCGCACCGGGCGGCCGACCTCAAGGCCATCGCGGGCCGTACGGACCTGCTGTCGGGCCGGGGCCAGGAGATCGCCGTACGCGATGTGTGGGTCAATCCGGACTACGACCCCGGCAGCAATGCCGGCGACTTCGCCGTGCTCACCCTCACCGATCCGCTGCCCCAGAGGTCGGTCATCACGATGGCGGCCGCGGGCGACACGGCCTACCGGGCGGGCGCGGCAGCCACGGTCTACGGCTGGGGCGACCTCACCGGCAGCGGCGACTACGCGGGGAGCCTGCACGCGGCGCGCCTGCGCGTGCTGTCCGACGCGCGCTGCGAGGAGGCCTATCCGGCCGGTGCCGACGGCACCTACCTCCCGGAGTCCATGCTGTGCGCCGGAGAGACTCAGGGAGGCCGTGACGCCTGTCAGGGGGACAGTGGGGGGCCGCTGGTCGCGCAGGGGCGGCTGATCGGGCTCGTGTCGTGGGGCAGCGGGTGCGGGCGGGCAGGGAGCCCTGGCGTCTACACCAGGGTGTCGGACGTCCTGCGGACACTCGGCCGCCACCGCGGCTCGCCAGGGCCGCACAAGGGCGCCTGACGGCGCCTGAGAGGCGTCTACGGGCAGAAAAGACGGGCGGCCCCGCTCCTGTGGTTCAGGAGCGGGGCCGCCCGTCGCCGGCCTGGGCCGGTGCTGGCTCGTCGTGGACGCGATGTGTCAGCGGTCTTCTTCAGGAACGCTTGCTGCTGGAGCGGAGGTCAGTCGCTCCGACTCGTCCTGTATCTCAGCGGCGATCTTCTTGAGTTCCGGCTCGAACTTGCGGCCGTGGTGGGCGCAGAAGAGCAGTTCTCCGCCGCTCAGCAGGACGACGCGCAGGTATGCCTGGGCGCCGCAGCGGTCGCAGCGATCGGCGGCCGTCAGTGGGCTCGCGGGGGTCAGAACAGTAGTCACGTCGCCTCTTCTCTAGCTCGACGAGCTGTCGTACCAGGGTCAACATCCAACCAGGCCGAAAACGTTCCCGCTCGTGGCCTTTTCTCGAAAAATTCTTCCGGGGCGGCTGTCTGCTGCCGGTTGGCGGCGAATGTGCCGTATTGCGTGTCTATGTGTCTGTACGGGTTCGCGCTGTGGGGTCGGGGTCGGGTCCACCCGGCTGGATTGCCGGTTGTTCATGAGGACGTGCCCGGAGCCTAAATGGTTCATGCCCCGAAGGGAACGTGATATGTACTTCACTCCATCGAGGGATCGAACAGGTATACGACCCTGGACTAGTGTGAGGAGGAGACGAGGGTGGCGTTACAACGGCTCTACCAGGCCTCGGTACCCTCTGAGCGGCAACCGAAGCCGGGCCCTTACCCAAAAGGGCCTCATCTGAAATTCAGCGAGGAGCGAACCGCGTGACCGCCGAAACGTCCGTGCCGTCGACAGCGCTGCTGGCAGGAGCAGACCGGGACGGTTCCAACTACACCGCGCGGCACCTGCTCGTCCTTGAGGGGCTAGAGGCCGTACGCAAGCGCCCGGGTATGTACATCGGGTCCACCGACAGTCGTGGCCTGATGCACTGTCTGTGGGAGATCATCGACAACTCCGTGGACGAGGCCCTCGGGGGCTACTGCGACCACATCGAGGTGATCCTGCACGACGACGCCTCGGTGGAGGTCCGGGACAACGGCCGGGGCATCCCGGTCGACGTCGAGCCCAAGACCGGCCTCTCCGGTGTCGAGGTCGTCATGACCAAGCTGCACGCCGGCGGCAAGTTCGGCGGCGGCTCGTACGCCGCCTCCGGCGGTCTGCACGGCGTGGGCGCCTCCGTGGTGAACGCCCTGTCCGCGCGGCTGGACGTCGAGGTGGACCGCAGCGGCAACACCCACGCCATCAGCTTCCGGCGCGGTGTGCCGGGCTCCTTCACGACCGCAGGCCCGGACGCCACGTTCGAGCCCGGTGGCCTGCGCAAGACCAAGCGGATTCCCAAGACCCGCACCGGCACGCGCGTGCGCTACTGGGCCGACCGCCAGATCTTCCTCAAGGACGCCAAGCTCTCTCTGGAGGGCCTGCACCAGCGGGCCCGGCAGACCGCGTTCCTGGTGCCCGGGCTGACCATCGTCGTCCGCGACGAGTACGGCCTCGGCGAGGGCGGCAGCAAGGGGGAGGAGTCCTTCCGCTTCGACGGCGGCATCAGCGAGTTCTGCGAGTACCTGGCGAGCGACAAGCCGGTCTGCGACGTACTGCGCCTGTCGGGCCAGGGCACCTTCAAGGAGACGGTGCCCGTCCTGGACGACCACGGCCAGATGACGCCCACCGAGGTCACCCGCGAACTCGGCGTCGACATCGCGATGCGCTGGGGGACCGGTTACGACACGACGCTCAGGTCGTACGTGAACATCATCGCCACCCCCAAGGGCGGGACCCACGTAGCCGGCTTCGAGCAGGCCGTCGTCAAGACGATGAACGAGGTGGCGCGCGCCAAGAAGCTGCTGCGTGTCGCCGAGGACGACGTCGTCAAGGACGATGCCCTGGAGGGCCTCACCGCGGTCGTCACCGTCCGGCTCGCCGAACCGCAGTTCGAGGGCCAGACCAAGGAGGTGCTCGGTACGTCGGCGGCCCGCCGGATCGTCGCCAACGTGGTCGCCAAGGAGCTCAAGGACTTCCTGACCTCGACGAAGCGTGACGCGGCGGCCCAGGCTCGCGTGGTCATGGAGAAGGCCGTCGCCGCCGCACGCACGCGTATCGCGGCCCGGCAGCACAAGGACGCGCAGCGCCGCAAGACGGCCCTGGAGTCCTCCTCGCTGCCCGCCAAGCTCGCCGACTGCCGCAGCGACGACGTCGAGCGCAGCGAGCTGTTCATCGTCGAGGGAGACTCCGCGCTCGGTACGGCCAAGCTCGCCCGGAACTCGGAGTTCCAGGCGCTGCTGCCGATCCGCGGCAAGATCCTCAACGTCCAGAAGTCGTCCGTCACCGACATGCTTAAGAACGTCGAATGCGGGGCGATCATCCAGGTCATAGGAGCGGGGTCGGGCCGTACCTTCGACATCGACGCGGCCCGCTACGGCAAGATCATCATGATGACCGACGCCGATGTGGACGGCTCCCACATCCGGTGTCTGCTCCTGACCCTGTTCCAGCGCTATATGCGGCCCATGGTCGAGGCCGGCCGGGTGTTCGCCGCGGTGCCGCCGCTGCACCGTATCGAACTCGTCCAGCCCAAGAAGGGCCAGGACAAGTACGTCTACACGTACTCGGACCGTGAGCTGCGCGAGAAGATGCTGGAGTTCCAGAGCAAGGGCGTCCGGTTCAAGGACTCCATCCAGCGCTACAAGGGTCTCGGTGAGATGGACGCCGACCAGCTGGCCGAGACGACGATGGACCCCCGCCACCGCACCCTGCGCCGGATCAACCTCTCCGACCTGGACGCGGCCGAGCAGGTCTTCGATCTGCTCATGGGCAACGACGTGGCTCCGCGCAAGGAGTTCATCTCCAGCTCGGCCGCGACGCTGGACCGGTCGCGGATCGACGCCTGACCGACGTACCGGGCCCGGGTTCGACCTGGGCCCGGACTCGGGTCCCACACTGGCCCGGGCCGCGGCTCGGAGGCTTGCGTCCGGGCCCGGCGCGATCACTCCGTTCCCGACACGGACCCCCTGTCGCCCCGCCTCGCCTCGGCGCGGCGCCTCCGGTCGACTCCACCCGTGGGTGGAGGCTGAGGCGTTTCGGGGATCCACCCACGATCCACCCTGGCGCCGATCTGCCGATCTGCGGATTTCCGTAGCGTCGAAGGCGTCGGCAGCGCTCGCCGCCGGCATCCTCTTCCGCTCACGGAGTCTCTGATGTCCGGGCTGGTCAACGCGTTGGTGATCGTGGCCGTCGTCGCGGTGGTGATCGTGCGGCAGTTCCGCGCCCGTCGGATCGACACCGACCGGCGCTGGTGGCTCCTCCCCGTGATCCTCGCCGTCGTGGCGCTGCGCGACCCCGGCATACTCGACGCCCACCACCACACCGAGTCGGCCCTTCTGCTCGCCGTCGAGCTGGTCATCGGGCTGGCCACCGGAGCCGGCTGGGCCTGGACCACGCGTCTGTGGGTGGAGACGGACGGTTCCGTGTGGAGCAAGAGCACCAAGGCGAGCGGGGGCGCCTGGATCGTCGGCATAGCCCTGCGCGTCGGCCTCGTCGCCCTGGGCGCGGTCGTGGGTGTGCACCAGAACAGCTCGGCCCTGATGCTCGGCCTCGCGGCGACCCTGCTGGTCCGCTCCGGGGTCCTGGCCTGGCGGGCCCAGTCCTCCACCGGGTCGGCCGGGTCGGCCCCGGCGTACGGTTTCGGAATGGCGCGGCCCGCCCGGAAGGAGCGCGTGTGACGGAGAACGCCTGGACGCGCTGGCCCTCTCGGGAGGCGCTGGGCCGAGAGGGAGTCTCACGGCCCCGGCGGGTGCTCGCCTGGGCCGTCCGGCTGCTGGTGATCGGCGTGCTCCTGGGGGGCGCGCTCACCGGAAGTCACGTCCACGGCTGGGCCCTGGCCGGAGGCGCGGCCGGGATCCTGGTGTCCGCGGCCCTCGGCTGGGCCTTCTGGCGCACCACCCTCGCCCACAGGCTCTGGCCGTCGGTGGGACTCATCGCCCTGCTTCTCGGGACCGCGATCGCGGGACAGGCCGTCGGGTTCACGGTTCCGGCCCTCGTCATCTGGTGCGGTTGTGCGGTCAGTTCGCTGGAGCGGCTGCCCATCGCGGTCGCCGTGCCGGTGACCTCGGCGTCCCTCGCGATCTTCGCCGCGGTCAACAACGACGTATGGCTGACCACCGCGGTCACGACGGCCGGGCTGGCCCTCGCCGGATACACGCTCCGCCTCGACGCCGAGGCCCGGGGCAGCGCGCAGCGGCTGCTCACCCAGGAACGAATGGCGCGCACCGCCGAGGCGGAGTCCGCCGCTCTGGCGGAACGGGCCCGTATCGCCCGGGAGATCCACGACGTGCTGGCCCACAGCCTCTCCGCCCAGCTCGTGCACCTGGAGGCGGCCAGGCTGCTGATCGAGCGGGGCGCCGACCGGGAGACGATCCTGGAACGGGTCGTGGCAGCCCGGGGAATGGCCCGCGACGGCCTTGTGGAGACCCGGCAGGCCCTGTCCGCGCTGCGGGGCGAGATGAGCCCGCTGGAGGACTTCCTGTCCGAGATCGTCGGTACGACGGGCCGTGCCGAGGTCACCGTTACGGGTGACCGGAGACAGCTGCCCGCCGAGGCCTCGCAGGCCGTGCGCCGGGTCGCCCAGGAGGCCCTGACGAACGTCCGCAAGCATGCCCCGGGCGCCAAGGTGCTGCTCACGCTGGACTACGGCGAGCACGAAGTGACCCTGGACGTACGCGACTCGGGCGGCTCGCCGGGCGAACTCACCGGGGCAGGAGGTGGATACGGTCTGCTGGGCATGCGGGAACGCGCCGAGCTGCTGGGCGGTTCCCTGCGGGCCGGGCCGGACGAGGAGGGATTCGTGGTGACGCTGAAGGTGCCTGCATGACGGATGAGGCCGTGAGGAGACCCGCGCGGGTCGTGGTCGCCGACGACCAGACCGTCGTACGGGAAGGCATCGTGATGCTGCTGGGGCTGCTGCCCGGGATCGAGGTCGTCGGTGCCGCCGCCGACGGGGACGAGGCGGTGCGGCTCGTCGCCGAACTCGCCCCGGACGTCGTCCTGATGGACCTGCGCATGCCACGCTGCGACGGAGTCGAGGCCACCCGCCGCATCCGTGCGGAGCATCCCAGGACGCAGGTCGTGGTGCTCACGACGTTCGCGGACGACGCGTCGCTGTTCCCGGCACTGCGCGCCGGGGCACGTGGCTACCTCACCAAGGACGCGGGCGGCGACGAGATCGTACGGGCCGTGGAGAGCGTGCTGTCGGGGGACGCGGGGCTGTCGCCGAGCATCCAACGGCGGTTGCTGGAGCGCCTGTCGGAGCCCGAGCCGCAGCCGTCGGAGCCCGCGGAGCCGCCGGACGGGCTCACCGCGCGGGAGACCGAGGTGCTGCTCCTGATCGCCGAGGGCCTGACCAACCAGGAGATCGCCCGCACGCTGCATGTCTCCACGGCGACCGTGAAGACCCACATCAACAACCTGTTCGCCAAGACGGGGCTCAAGGACCGTGCGCAGGCGGTGCGTTACGCCTACGGCAAGGGACTGGTGCGGCCACCAGCGGGTTGAGTCACCTGATGGGGTGAAGACAGCGGAGAAGAAGAGTCGGGGATCTTCCCGTTCTGTCCATCCTTGGGCATGCAGTCAAGCAACGGTCGTCCCCGCGGTGGCGGGAGTGGTCACGAGAGTCCGGCCGAGAACCACGAAGGTCATGACCCGACCCCCGCCGAGGCAACCGGAAAGGTGAGGTACCACGACCCTTGGTACGACGCACTCGCGTCCGGCTGGGGTGAGATGGACGGCACGGCCGGGCCCGCGCGCGCAGTGCCCGCCGCGCGCCGGGAGGACGCGGACCACGCCGTCCGTGCGGGCGATGTGTATCTGGAGGTGCAGCGCAGCGCGGCCTTCCAGGAGGTGCGCGGCCGGTATCTGCGGTTCGTGGTGCCGGCCACCGTCGTCTTCTTCACCTGGTACGTGGCCTATGTGGTGACGGCGACCACGGCACCCGGATTCATGGCCCGGCCGGTGGCCGGCGCGGTGAACGTGGGGATGGTCGCGGGACTGGGGCAGTTCCTCACCACCTTCCTGCTCACCTGGGCCTACGCCCGGCACGCGCGGCTGCGCAGGGACCGGGCCGCGCTCGAACTGCGCTGGGACACACAGGAACTGACACGAGGCATCCGAGGCGGTACGTCGTGACCGGGAACCATCAGACGCTGGCGCTGCTGCTGTTCAGCGTGTTCATCGCGGTCACCCTCGGGATCACCACCTGGGTGAGCCGCAACCGGCACGGTTCGGAGGAGGAGTTCTACGCGGGCGGGCGTCTCTTCTCCCCGATGGAGAATGGTTTTGCCATCTCGGGTGATTATCTGTCCGCGGCCTCGTTCCTCGGGGTCACCGGGCTCATCGCGCTGTTCGGCTACGACGGTCTGCTGTACGTGGTGGGCTTCTTCGTCGCCTGGCTCATGGTGCTGTTCCTCGTCGCCGAACTGGTGCGCAACTGCGGGCGGTTCACGCTCGCCGACGTGGTCGCCGCCCGGATGAGCGAGCGGCCGGTACGGATCGCGGCGGGAACTTCCTCGGTCACCGTGTCCGTTCTCTACCTGGTGGCGCAGATGGTGGGCGCGGGCAGCCTGGTCTCGCTGCTGCTGGGCGGGACGAGTCCGGCCGCGCGGGCCTGGACCGTCATCGGTGTCGGGGCGCTCATGGTGATCTATGTGTCGATGGGAGGGATGCGGGCCACCACCTGGATCCAGATCGTCAAGGCGGTCCTGATGATGAGCGGCACCATCGCGCTGACGGTGCTGACCCTGGTGCGCTTTCACGGGAACCTGAACCATCTGCTGCTCACGGCCGCCGCGCGCAGCGGTCACGGCGCGGCCTTCCTGGCGCCGGGGCTCAAGTACGGCGGGGACTGGACCGCGCGGTTCGACTTCATCAGCCTGGGCCTCGCGCTGGTGCTGGGCACGGCCGGACTGCCGCACATCCTGTCCCGCTTCTACACCGTGCCGACCGCACGGGCCGCACGCCGTTCGGTGGTGTGGTCGATCGGGCTCATCGGCGCGTTCTACCTGATGACGATCATCCTTGGCTTCGCCGCCGCGGCGGTCGTGGGACCGGACACCCTCCGGAAGTCGAACGAGGCCGGGAATACGGCGGTCCCGCTGCTGGCCCTCGACCTCGGCGGAGGCGCCGATTCCACCGGAGGGACCGTCCTGTTCGCGATCGTCGCGGCCGTGGCCTTCGCCACGATCCTCGCGGTGGTGGCCGGGATCACCCTGGCCTCCTCGGCATCCGTGGCGCACGACCTGTACGCGTCGCTGCGGCGCCCGAACGCCAAGCCGCGCAGTGAGGTGGCCGTGGCGCGGGTCGCCGCCGTCGGCATCGGTGTCGCGGCGATCGGGCTCGGCCTCATCGCGAGGAACCTCAACGTCGCCTTCCTGGTGGGCCTCGCCTTCGCCGTCGCCGCCTCCGCGAACCTCCCGGTGCTGCTCTACTCGCTGTTCTGGCGCGGCTTCACGACCCGCGGCGCCGTTTGGGCCGTATACGGCGGACTGATCCCCGCGCTCGCGCTCGTGCTGCTGTCGCCGGTCGTGTCGGGCAGCCCCGCATCGCTGTTCCCGGGCGTCGACTTCCAGTTCTTCCCGCTGCAGAACCCCGGCCTCGTCTCGATCCCGCTCGGCTTCCTGGCCGGCTGGCTCGGCACGGTCACCTCGACGGAGGCCCCGGACGAGGCCAAGCACGCGGAGACCGAGGTACGGGCACTGACGGGGGCGGGGGCCGTCTAGCGGAGGCCTGTGTGCCGTAGCCACGCCTGTTGTGCGGCTGCCGCGTGGCTACGGCGCCACCCAGGCGTAGCGGTGTTCCGGGCGGCCCGTGTCGCCGTACTTGAGGGAGAGGCGGAGGCGGCCGGCCTGTTCCAGGTGGCGGAGGTAACGCTGGGCCGTGGAGCGGCTCAGGCCGGTCTCGGCGGCGACCTCGTGGGCCGAGAGCGGGTGGCCGGCGCTGTGCAGGACGCCGCAGATCAGGTCGGTGGTCGGTTCCGAGTGGCCACTGGGCAGGCCGGGGGAGGCCGGCACGGTGGTCGTGCGCAGGGCGCCGAAGATGCGGTCGACCTGTTCCTGGCCGGCGATGCCGCGGCCGCCGACGCGGTCGACGGTGCGGCGCAGGGCGGCGTACGAGTCGAGGCGGGTGCGCAGCGCGGCGAAGGTGAACGGCTTGACCAGGTAGTGCAGGGCGCCCAGGCGCATCGCCCGCTGCACGGTCGTCACATCACTGGCCGCCGTGATCATGATGACGTCGGTCGTGTGGCCCTGTTGCCGCATGCGGTGGACGAGTTCGAGACCCGTCTGGTCGGGCAGATAGTGGTCGAGCAGGACCAGATCGATGGCCCCGCGTTCCACGGTGGCCAGCGCCTGGGCGGCGCTGTGCGCGCGGGCGGCGACCCGGAAGCCGGGAACCTTTCCCACGTATTTGGCGTTGATCTCGGCGACGCGGAAGTCGTCGTCCACGACCATGACGTCAATCATTGGGCCTCTTTCCTCAAGGCCAGGCGAGCGTTAAGCCCGTGTTTCGGCTCCGCAGTTGTAGCGCGAGCAAAACGAGCACAACAGGCTCTTGCGAGCAAAAGAACGGCTTGCGCCCAGAAGACTGCTGCCGTGGTCCGCGCCACATCTACGGTCCCGGCCATGAGCGCAGACACCAGCCCCGCCATCGAGCTGCGGGGCGCGAGCAAGACCTTCAGGACCCCGTCGGGGGGTCTGCACACGGCCGTCAAGGGGCTTGATCTCACCGTCGGACGTGGCGAGTTCGTGGCGGTCGTCGGGCCCACCGGCTGCGGTAAGTCGACCACGCTGACCCTCGTCAGCGGGCTGGAAGAACCCTCCGAGGGCGATGTGCTGGTGGCCGGTGAGCCGGTCTCCGGCGTCGGCGACAAGGTCGGCTTCGTCTTCCAGCAGGACGCCACCTTCCCCTGGCGCACGGTGCTGTCCAACGTCATGGCGGGCCCGCGCTTCCGCGGCGTACCGAAGGCGGAGGCCAAGGCGAAGGCGCGTGAGTGGCTGGCCCGGGTCGGGCTCTCCGCCTTCGAGGACCGCTATCCGCACCAGCTCTCCGGCGGTATGCGCAAGCGCGTCGCGCTCGCCGCGACCTTCGTCAACGACCCCGAGATCCTGCTGATGGACGAGCCGTTCTCGGCGCTCGACGTGCAGACCAGGGCCCTGATGTCGGACGAGCTCCTGGAGCTGTGGGAGGGCACCGGCGCCTCGGTCGTCTTTGTCACCCACGACCTGGAGGAGTCCATCGCGCTGGCCGACAAGGTCGTCGTGATGACCGCCGGGCCCGCCACCGTGAAGCAGGTCTTCGACATCGACCTGCCGCGGCCCCGCAAGGTCGAATCCGTGCGCCTGGAGCCGAGGTTCATCGAGATCTACCGCGAGATCTGGGAGTCGCTCGGCGAAGAGGTCCGCATCACGCGCGAGAGGGGTGTGGCCAATGTCGCCTGACGTCATGCCCGAGGACAAGGTCGTACCGTCCGTGACCGAGCCCGGCACCAAGACGGACCGCGCCCATTCACGCGCGCGTGCGGCCCGTAAACGCAGAGTCGGCGTTGGGGCGGCCCGTGTGCTGCTCCTGGTCGCCGTTCTCGGCCTGTGGGAGTGGCTTTCCCGGGCCAAGGTCATCGATCCGTTCAACTTTTCGATGCCCTCGAAGATCTGGGACCAGATCTACACCTGGGTGATGCACGGGACCGCGCTCGGGTCCCTGGGCGAGCAGATCTGGGCCACGCTGCAGGAAGCGCTGCTCGGCTGGGTGATCGGTGTGATCGCCGGTGTCGTGTTCGGCATCGCGCTGGGGCGGATCACCTTGCTCGCCGACATCCTTGGTCCATACATCAAGGTGCTCAACTCCATACCGAGGATCGTCCTCGCACCCATCTTCGTGATCTGGTTCGGACTCGGACCGTCCTCCAAGGTCGCCTCGGCCGTGGTGCTCGTCTTCTTCCCGGTGTTCTTCAACGCCTTCCAGGGCGCTCGCGAGGTCGACCGCAACCTGGTCGCCAACGCCCGCATCCTCGGCGCCAGCGACCGCAGGGTGACCCTCCAGGTGGTCATCCCGTCCGCCACCTCCTGGATCTTCACCAGCCTCCACGTCAGCTTCGGCTTCGCCCTCATCGGCGCGATCGTCGGCGAGTACATCGGCGCCACCAAGGGCATCGGCCTGCTCGTCGCACAGTCCCAGGGCACCTTCAACGCGGCCGGTGTGTACGCCGCGATGGTGATCCTCGCGGTCGTCGCCCTCGTCGCCGAGGGGCTTCTCACCTTCGCCGAGAACCGCATCTTCCGCTGGAAGCCGTCGGGCTCCGACAGCTGAACGGCCCCTCGCCGCAGCCCCGTTGAAGAGCCCCCCTTCCTCCCCGCACCACACCCTCACAAGGACGTGAACCGCCATGCGCAAGACCGCCAGATATGCCGCCCTGGCCGCCTCGGGCCTGCTCGCCCTCTCCTCGCTCACCGCCTGCGCCAACGACGCGGCCAGCACCGCCTCCACCGGCTCCGGCGGCAAGGGTGACGGCAAGGGCGAGAAGGTCAAGATCATGGTCGGTGGCCTGGACAAGGTCATCTACCTGCCAGCGATGCTCACCCAGCGACTCGGCTACTTCGACGCCGAGGGCCTCGACGTGGAGCTGCTGAGCGAACCGGCCGGCGTCCAGGCCGAGACCGCGCTCGTCTCCGGGCAGGTCCAGGGAGCCGTCGGCTTCTACGACCACACGCTCGACCTGCAGGTCAAGGGCAAGTCGGTCGAGTCCGTGGTGCAGTTCTCGCAGGCGCCCGGCGAGGTGGAGGTCGTCTCCACCAAGGCGGAGGGGAAGGTCAAGTCGGCCAAGGACTTCAAGGGCAAGAAGCTCGGTGTGACCGGCCTCGGCTCCTCCACCGACTTCCTCACCAAGTACCTCGCCGTCAAGAACGGCGTCAATGTCAGCGAGTTCACCCCGGTCGCCGTGGGCGCGGGACCGACCTTCGTCGCGGCGCTCCAACAGGGCTCCATAGACGCCGGGATGACGACCGACCCGACCGTCGCCACGATCCTCGACAAGAAGGCCGGCAAGATCCTCGTCGACATGCGGACGCCCGCCGGCTCTCAGGCGGCGCTCGGTGGCCCGTACCCCTCGTCAAGTCTGTACATGCAGACGGACTGGGTGAACAGCCACAAGGCCACTGTGCAGAAGATGGTCAATGCATTCGTCAAGACGCTCAAGTGGATGTCCACCCACAGCGCGACCGCGATCGCCGACAAGATGCCCGCCGACTACTCCCAGGGCAACAAGTTCCTCTACGCCACCGCGATCAAGAGCACGCTGCCGATGTTCACCAAGGACGGCGTGATGCCGGCGAACGGCCCGGAGACCGTCGAGAAGGTACTCAAGGCGTTCAACCCGACCATCAAGAACGCCGATGTGGACCTCGACAAGACGTACACGACCGAGTTCGTGAAGAACGCGACAGGCTGATGGCCGCGCGGTCGGCATCCGTATAGGAGGAAGGGGTACGGCCCCTTCCCCCGCCCCCACCGGCCGTGCCCTCAGGCGCGGGTCGCCCACACGTAACGGTGTTCCGGGCGGCCCGCGTCGCCGTATTTGAGCGTCAGCCTGGCCCGTCCGGTGCGCTCCAGGAGCTTCAGATAGCGCTGGGCGGTCTGCCGGCTCACCCCGGTGCGGTCGGCGATCTCCTGGGCGGACAGGGGGCCTTGGGCGTTCATCAGGGACCGGCGGACGAGTTCCGCCGTGGTGGGGGAGTGCCCTTTGGGCAGCCCGGGCTCCGAGGGTGCGGACAGGGCGCCGAAGATGCGGTCCACCTCGGCCTGTTCGGCCTCGCCGCCGCCGTCGAGCGTGCGGCGCAGGTCCGCGTACGCCTCCAGCTTGGCCCGCAGGCCCGCGAACGCGAACGGCTTGACCAGGTACTGCAGCGCGCCCTGCCGCATCGCCGCCTGGACTGTCGTCACGTCCCGGGCCGCCGTCACCATGATCACGTCCGTCTGGTGGCCGCGTCGGCGCATCTCCTGGACGACCGCCAGACCCGTCTCGTCGGGCAGGTAGTGGTCCAGGAGGACCAGGTCGAGGCGGGGCAACGTCTCCAACTGGCGCAAGGCCTCAGCCGCGCTGTGAGCCTCGCCGGCCACGTGGAAGCCCGGCACCTTCTCCACGTAGGCCGCGTTGACCTGTGCGACCCGGGTGTCGTCGTCCACGACCAGGACCTCGATCATCGCGACTCCTCCTCGGC
>NZ_JBXVPZ010000207.1:0-16975 GCF_057961495.1 Streptomyces sp. P5F9
GGCTCGGGGTGCTGGGCGAGGGCGGACGCGGGGCGCCGTACGCGGCGGGGCTCGCGGGGGCCGAGGACGTGGTCGTGACCGTGACCCTGTCCAAGTCGCTCGGCAGTCAGGGCGGTGCCGTGCTCGGGCCCGCGCGCGTGATCGACCATCTGGTCAACGCGGCGCGGACGTTCATCTTCGACACAGGGCTGGCGCCTGCGGCAGCTGGTGCGGCGCTGGCCGCGCTCACCCTGCTGCGGCGCGAGCCCGAGCGGGCTGCCCGGGCCCGCGCCGTGGCGGGTGACC
Source organism: Streptomyces sp. P5F9 (assembly GCF_057961495.1). Taxonomy (NCBI): domain Bacteria; kingdom Bacillati; phylum Actinomycetota; class Actinomycetes; order Kitasatosporales; family Streptomycetaceae; genus Streptomyces; species Streptomyces sp. P5F9. Next base: position 286 of record NZ_JBXVPZ010000207.1, read on the forward strand.
TGCACGCACGGCTGACCGCCGCGGGTCTGGAAGCGGTACGTCCGGACGCCGCCGTGGTCTCGGTGCGTGCGCCGTCCCCGGAGGCGGCCGTGCGGTGGGCGGCCGACTGCCGTACGGCAGGGCTGGCCGTGGGCTGCTTCCGTCCTCCTTCCGTGCCCGACGGCATCTCACGGCTCAGGCTGACAGCCCGAGCGGACCTCTCCGGGGCCGAGATCGAACGCGCTGTACGTGTGATCGGCGAGACGCGACCATGAGTCGGCGTGACACGGCCGTGCGTCGCTGACAGGCGGAACGGTCAGTGGAACGTGGCGAGGAAGCCCGTCCAGCTCGCGGGGGAGAAGAGCAGGGCGGGTCCTTGCGGGTCCTTCGAGTCGCGTACGGCGAGCAGCCCCGCGCGGGGGCCTGAGCGCGGACGTGCCGCCTCGACGCAGTTGTTCGCTCCCGTGCTGTAGCTGCTGCGCAGCCACCGCACACCGGACAGTTCAGAACTGGAAGGTACGTTCCGAGGCAGTGCAGACATGGTGCCTCCTTACGCGCCGTCACCTATCCCGGCGATGTAATCCGACGAATCCTCGGGCGAAAGGGCGTGGAACTGAAGGGTGTTGAAGGCCTCGCTGTAGGCCTCTAGGTCTTCTTTCCGTTCGAGGTAGAGGCTACTCGTCAAGTGGTCTAGAACAACCACGTCCAGATCAGAAGTGCTCGGAAAGGAGAAGATAACGAAAGGCCCGGTGATGCCGATGTGTGCTCCTGCGGCGAACGGCAGTACCTGAAGCCTCACTTGGGGCAGTCTGGCCGCCTCCACGAGCCGGTCCAGCTGACGTGCCATCACCCCTGGCCCGCCGACCTCGCGCCGCAGCACCGCCTCGTCGAGGACCACGCTCAGGGCCAGCGGCGGATCCGCGCGCAGCACGTCCTGCCGGGCCAGCCGCACCTGCACCAGCGCGTCGAGCCGCTCGGGGCCGTCGTTGTCGAGGCCTCCCACGGCGGCCCGGGTCACCGCGCGGGCGTACTCGGGCGTCTGCAGCAGTCCGGGGACCACCGAGGTCTCCAGGGTGCGGAGGGTGCTGGCCTGTGACTCCAGACTGATGAAGTCCCGGTAGGCGGGCGGCAGTACACCGCGATAGGCGTGCCACCAGTGGTGCCGGCCACCTCCGTCGTCGGAGCCGGCCAACACGAGCAGCATGTCCCGAAGTTGTGGGTCGCCGGCCTGGTAGGCGTCCAGGAGTAACCGGACGTCGGGCGCTTTCACGCCACTCGCGCCCGTCTCGATGCGGCTCACCTTCGACTGGTGCCAGCCGACCAGCCGGGCCGCCTCACCGCTGGTGAGCCCCGCCTCCGCACGCAATGCGCGCAGTTCCGCGCCCAGTTTCCGGCGGCGCACCGCGGGACCGTACTGCATGGGTTTCTCCTTACTCCTTCCGAGCCGCCCAAATACGGTCTGGGGTCGCAGAGTTCACCGCTTCGAGCGACAGATATATGCATATCTTGGTGGATCGGCACCGTTGGCGACGCGGTAATGGCAGTCTGGCGAAGAAGCACCAGTCCGGGACCGTACTCGAACCATCCGCTCCGTGTCGGACACCGGTCCCGCGGGAAAGGGACGACCGCGCCATGGCAGACCATCTGGAAGCATCCGTCACTCTGCCGAGCGATCCCGCCTCGGTCTCCGCCGCCCGCACCTACGTCGTCGGGACCCTGGTGGAATGGGGACTTCCGGCGGACACGGAGGTCGCCGACACCATCCGCCTCATCGTCTCCGAACTCGCCACCAACGCCGTACAGCACACCTTCGGGCAGTCACCCACCTTCACGGTGGACATCGAGCTGGAGCGTGACGAACGGCTCCACATCGGGGTCACCGACAGCCATCCCCGGTTCCCGAAACGCCTGCCGGCCGCCGTCCAGCAGGACAACGGCCGGGGCATGGTGATCATCCGCTGGCTGACCGCGGAGTGCGGCGGCAAACTCAAGGTCCGGCCCACCCTGGAGGGCGGCAAGACGGTCTCCATCGAGGTGCCCTGGACGGTACCGGCCCGGCCGGTGACCGCCGCGGGCCAGCAGGAGCCGTAGAGAACCATGCCGAACGCCTCTGGACACCCGAGGGGGTGGCGGTCCGTCAGGAGACCGCCACCCCCTCGGGAGTTTTCAGCGCAGGTCAGCTGACCCGGCCGTACCAGACGCTCTTGGTCCAGATCTTCTGCAGCCTCACCACGTCCCCGGTCTTCGGGGCGTGCCAGATCTTTCCCTTGCCGGCGTAGATGCCGACGTGGTAGACGCTGGAGCCCGAGTGGAAGAAGACGAGGTCCCCGGCCTTGCGGCTCTTGGCCGAGATGTGGTGGGTCTTGTTGTACTGCTGGGCCGCCGTACGGGGCAGTTTCTTGCCCGCCTTCTTGTACGAGTACAGCGTGAGCCCGGAGCAGTCGAAGCGGCCCGGTCCGGTGGCCCCGTACCTGTACGGGGCGCCCTTCTTGGACGCCGCGACCTGGAGTGCCTTCGTCGCGGGTGTCGCGGCCGCGGCGTCGGATGCGACGCCCGGTATCACGACGGAGCCGCCAACAGCGGCGATGGCGAAGGCCGAGGCCGTACCGGCCCTGACCATCAGCGACGGGACACGATTGAGCGCAGTCATGCGCAACCCTTCGTCAGCCGCCTGTGAAGGATGACCTGTCGGATTCGGGCTGACAAAGTTGCCCGGCCGCTGACGCGGCTTCACCCCAAGGGCTGCTCGACCCGGTCATGGCGTGACCGTCCCGGCGACCCGTCGTGCTGGGTCCTCCACTCCTGCCGATGCAATCCTGTCGACCTGTCATCCGGGCGGCGGCAGGACTCGGCGTCCGCCCGGATCGCCCCGCCGCTGCGGCGGGGTCTTGTCGTCAGACAGGGATCTTCACCTATGAATGTCCGAAAAGCCCAACGGAACCGGGGATTTGTGGGGTTACTCACCACTCACCCGTTCGGGTGGACACCCCCGTGTTCGAAGGGGCGTCGAGGGGCGCCAGGCCCCCGGACCAGCACCGGAACACTTCAGGCGGCCCCCGGGCTACGCGTGTTGCGCAACCCGGACGGCCGCATGGACGGAGAAGCGACTACGCCGATCGGGGGTACACCGTTCGGCCGGTTTGGACGCCGCCCGAGGCGGCTGTGTCTCCGTCAACTGTCGGAGGGCGCGGGCAGGGTGACGCGCGCCGTACGGCGCTCCCCGTCCAGCACGCGCAGCGCCCGCGCGAGGGTGGGAGCGTGCAGTTCGGTCTCGCCCCGCCGGTGCATCAGCGCCAGCGCGTCCCGCAGCTCGGCGGCCCTGGCCACAAGTGCCTGAGCGGCCCTCAGACCACGGTACGTGTCACTGTTGTGCGCCGGGTTGATACGGCCGAGCAGGTCGGCCACATCCAGGTAACGGTCGATCAACTCGCCCTCGGCGCGCGTCAGTGCGGGCAGCGGCGGCAGTTCCGGCGGCAGCATCGTCGGCTCACTCCCCGTCCGGCTCGGTGAGCGAGGTCTTGCGGGTGGTCACGATCCGGTCCACCAAGCCGTATTCCAGGGCCTGTTGGGCGTTCATGATCCGGTCCCGCTCGATGTCCGTGCTCACCTGCTCCACCGTCCGGCCCGTGTGCAGGGCGAGCAGTTCCTCCAGTTGGACCCGCGTACGCGCCAACTCCTCGGCCTGGATGGCGAGATCACTCGCCTGACCCTGGATCGGCTCGGGGAACGAGGGCTGGTGGATCAGCACCCGCGCACCCGGCAGCGCCGACCGCTTGCCCGGCGTGCCCGCCGCCAGCAGCACCGCCGCGGAGGTGCCGGCCTGGCCGAGGCAGATCGTCTCCACGTCACACGTGACGAACCGCAAGGTGTCGTAGATCGCCGACATAGCGGTGAACGATCCGCCGGGCGAGTTGATGTACAGCGAGATGTCCCGGTCCGGCGCCTGGTATTCGAGGTGCATGAACTGGGCCATCACGTCGTTCGCCGAGATGTCGTCGATCGGCGTCCCGAGAAAGACGATCCGCTCCTCCAGCAGCTTCGAGTACGGGTCGAGGGTCCGGTGGCCCGCGCTGGTGCGCTCGGTGAACTCGGGCAGGACGTGGCGGGCGGACGGTCGGGTCATGGGTACCCCTCCTTCGGCGTCTGTAAGAAATGTACAGGACGTACGTGACGTTATGATGGGAGCGGATTCTAGTGATCAAGTAAAATGCCCAGCTCGGAGTGTCTTTTTTTGCTCCCTGTGGGGCTCGTGTCTCACATTCCTGTCACCGTTTTGACGGCTCTCTGGCGGGAGCGTTGTCGCCGTTGCATTCGGCAACTGGCCTGTGGTCCTCCCATGGCCACCCTGATCTGCGAGCCTGTCGCGACTCGCCGCGGTAGGAGCGTCCGTCAATGGGTGTGGGCGGCCCGGCTGGACTGCCTGAGCCTTGACAGGCCCGCAGGTACGACGACCGTGCCTGCTCGGGATATCGCCTCCAGCCCATGGGGCGCGACGAGTTGCAGACCTCCGGTGGTCCGCATCAGGCCCTCCTCGTCGGCTGTCACCAGCAGGCGGTAGCGCGGGATCCCCGCGTCCTGGCGGTCGATTCCGAATACTGAGGGTTTTCAGAGTGGCCCCCGGACGGGTGACGGCGGGACCGTAAGCAACGGACAGGGTCCCCGTGCCGTTGAGAGAGGTGTCTAGGTCTCAACTCTCCAGCTCAGGAACCCTGTTGGTCCCGTATCCTGCCGCACTCGACCTGCCGCACGCACTCGTGGAGTGGGTGAGGATGCTGATCGTCACCCGTGAGGGTGACCGGCGCTGCAAGCTCCGGCCGTCCGGGCGTGCGGTGATCGCTCTGGCATACCTGCGCCGGCACGACCCCCTGGCTCAGCTCGCCGCAGGTTTCCGTATCTCCGTCGGCACCGCCCACGCGTACGTCACCACCGTCGTCGAGCACCTGGCCGACATGGCGCCGGGCCTGCTGAAGGTCCTGCGTGAGGCGGGCCCCGACTACGTTCTCGTGGACGGCACGCTCGCCGAGTGCGACCGGGTCGGCGACGGGCGCGCAGACTATTCGACGAAGCACCAGCGGCACGGTGTGAACGTGCAGGTCATCACGGACCCGGCCGGTCGCACGCTGTGGCTCTCACCCGCCCTGCCCGGCCGCACACACGATCTGACCGCCGCCCGCACCCACAAGATCATCAGGATCTGCGAGCGCCAAGGCGTCCCCGTCCTCGCCGACATGGCCTACATCGGCGCGGGTGAGTGGGTCACCACCCCCAAACGCCGACCGCCCCAAGGTGAACTCACCACGACCGAGCGGACGGTCAACCGGGCGCTGTCCGCCGCTCGCGTACCCGTCGAACGAGGAATCGCCCGCCTCAAATCCTGGCGAATCTTCCGCAGAGCCCGATGCAGCCCGAACCGCATGACGTCAATCGCCAAGGCCGTCCTCACCCTGGAGCGGCACCGCTGAAAACCCTCACTGACTGACGGCGGCCTGTGGATACTCCCCGTAGCCGGTCTTTTATCTAGCACTTTATGGCCGCGAGCTTCCTCACTGGCGGCCGGATACCTCCCCGGACCTGGACGGACACCGGCCAGCGAAGTTGGCCGGTGTGAAGAACAGCAGGGAGATCATGGAAATCCTGGAGGCGTACGACCTCACGGGGAGTTACCGCGCCGCGGCCGAGCTGGCCGGCGTCGACCATCACACGGTGAAGCGGTATGTCCAGTTGCGGGGGGCGGGTGAGCGTCCCGCCGAACGTCAGCACCGGGCCCGCCCGATCGACGAATTCATGGACAAGATCGAGGAGTTGGTGGCCGCGTCGAAGGGGCGGATACGCGCGGACATCGTGCACCGGCGGATCACTGCGATGGGCTTCACGGGCGGGGACCGCACCACCCGCCGAGCGGTCGCCGAGGTGAAATCTCGCATGCGGTCGGGGCACCACCGGGTCTATCGGCCCTGGATCACCGAGCCGACGCTCTGGCTGCAGTGGGACTGGGGCGAGGGGCCGCGCATCGGCAGAAGACGTACATCGTCGTGGTGCGCCTGGCTGGCCTGGTCGAGGTTCCGGGTCGTCATCCCGGTGTTCGACAAGACGCTGCCGACCATCGTGGTCTGCCTGGATGCAACGCTGCGGAGGATCGGCGGGGTCCCGACCTATGCGCTGACCGACAACGAGAAGACGTCACGACCCAGCACATCGCGAACATCGCGGTCCGCAACCCCGAGATCGTCGAGGTCGGACGGCACTACGGCATGACGATCCGCCCCTGTCTGCCCGCCGATCCCGAGACGAAGGGCGGCTCGGAGGCCACCGTCCGCATCGCGAAGGCGGACCTGGTGCCCACCAACGCGAACCTGCTGCCGCAGTACAAGACGATGGGCCAACTGGAGGCGGCCTGCCGGGAGTTCTGCGACACGGTCAACAACCGGGTCCACCGCGCCAGCCGCCGCAAGCCCGCCGAGGCCCTGCTCGAAGAGCAACAGCGGCTCCATCCGCTGCCCAAGGAGCCCTTCACCGTCGCCTTCGGCACCACGAGGCGGGTGAACTGGGAGTCCACCATCTCCGTCGAGGGCGTGCGCTATTCGGTCCCGCACCACCTGGTCGACACCTGGGTCTGGGCCCGGTTCCACGGCGACGAACTGATCGTCACCGCCGTCGGCGAGGACGGACCCACCGAGGTCGCCCGACACGACCGCTCGGCCCCGGGCCACCCGTCGGTCAAGGCCGAGCACTACCCGCCCCGCGAGAACAAGGAAGCCGACCGCACCCCGCGGGCCACCACCGCCGAGGAGGCCGCGTTCCTCGCGCTCGGCCCCGGCGTAGAAGGCAGTGCCCCGCCGGTTTCGTTCAGAGTTCGCCAGGAACGGCAAACCGGTAAAACACGCCGCCGACCGGCTGGATGCCCATGAGCAGCCAGACCGCGTTTTCGAAGTCGCGGGCCCGTGAGAGGTCTCCGACGCGCACCGGGTCGTAGCCGGCGTCGCGGATGAGCTGCTCGGTGACGTCGAGGGCGCCCTCGTCTGCGACGTACCAGTTGCTCGGCCGCACTCGCTGCTTGCGCACGTCGTCGTACAGTGCCCCGAAGTTCATGTTGAAGCTCTTGGCCACCGGGGCGTGGGTGAAGGACTGCACCTCCTCGGCGTATGACGGAAAGTCGCCATGACGTGCGGGCATGATGTTGGTCGCGTCGATCGCGATCTTCCCCTTGAGTCCTGTCACCTTGCTCAGGGCGTCCGAGATCTTTGCCCCGGGTACGGCGACCAGGACGGCGTCCGCGTCCGAGGCATCCCCGCCGTCACGGCCGAGCTCTTCGACCTCGTGGCCCGCGTCTCGCCACAGGCCGGCCAGTCCTCCGCCGATCATTCCTCTTCCGATCGTGACGATCTTCATTGCGTGTCTCCCTCAGTTGAAAGTTGAACGTTGACGTGTGCGGGTTGAACGTGGGTGACCCTTCACGCGCGGCTGACGGCCACCGGGTTTCCGACGGCGTCCAGGCCGGCGGCGTGCGAGACAACGGGCTCGTATCCGAGCTCGGCTACGGCCTTGTCCGTCCGCAGGGTGCACTGCTGTCCGAGGAACCATCGAGCGGGAACGGGGATCTCGCGGGCGGCGGTCTCGGCGTCCAGGTCGGGGATGGGGAGATCGACGCCGTAGATCTCGAACTGGGTCTGAAGGAACTCGCGCAGGATCACGCGGCGCCGGTCGGTGACGAAGTAGGCCTGACCGGGTCGGCCGCGGTGCCATCCGAGGACGAGTCCCTCGACGGCGTTCTCGACGAACGTGACGTCAGTTGTGTGCCGGCCTCCGCCGATCCAGGCGAACTGCCCCGCCTTCGCCGCCGCCACCAAGCCTTCGACGAGGAAGCTGTCGGGACCCCAGACGAACCTCGGGCGAATCGACACCGTGGCGAAGTCCTGGGCGTTCGCGTCGAGGACGATCTTCTCGGCCACGGCCTTCACCGCACAGTAGGCGGCTTCCGAGTCGGGCCGCAGCGGCGCGGTCTCGTCGACGTCCACGAGCGGGTCACCGGCGAGGAGCGCGGCTTCGCTCCCGCAGTGGACGAACCGAGGAACCCGCGCGTAGCGGGCCGCGTCGACGGCTGCCTGGGTGCCGCGAACCGTCACCAGTTCATGACGCTCACGGTCAGCGGTGATGTCCGTCTCGGCAGCGAGGTGGAACAGCACATCACTGCCCGTCACTTCGTCGCGCCACGTGGCCGGGTCGGTCAACTCGCCCCGCACGGGCTCTGCGCCCAGCGCCGACACCTTCGCGGCCGATGCTTCGCTGCGGACCAGAGCGCGAACCGAGTGCCCCTCGTCGAGGAGCCGCCGTACCAGCACCTGGCCGATGAACCCCGAACCGCCCGTGACGAATGCCTGTGCCATGAACCTCTCCTTCGCTCTGTGCGAGCCCCCTCGCCTGCCTTGGGCGAGAGGGTGTCGTGGGTTGGAGCAATCAGAGGTCCGCAGGTCTTCCCTCAAAAACATTCATGCTTCGAAGGTCTGCGATAAAATTTTCGAATGGCTTCTCTTCGGGCACTGGAGTGCCTCGTCGCGGTCGCGGACTCCGGATCGATCACACAGGCCGCACTGCTGCTGCATTCCTCGCAACCCGCTGTCTCTCATCAGCTCGCCTCGCTGGAACGCGAGACCCGGACGGTCCTGCTTCGCCGCGAGCCCCGAGGGGTCAGGCTCACTCCCGCAGGGCGGGCCGCCGTCGCGGATGCCAGACGAGCGATCGAGGCGGCCGCCTCCGCGGTGAGGTCGGCACGTGCGGCGGGTCAAGCGGCCGGCGGGGTCTTGCGCTTGGCCTGTGCGCAGAGCCTCACGGTGCCGCTGCTCGCCGCGGTCATCCGCCACTGGCATCGCCGCCACCCAGAGGTCGCGATCACCCTGCGCGAGTCCACGGCGATGGACGAGGCGCTCGGCCTCGTCGACTCTGACGAAGTCGACGTGGCCGTGCTGACCGCTCCCTCGGCCGACCGTTTCACGATCACCGCCGTCGCCGAGGAGGAGATCGTGCTGGCCGCACCCACCGGCCACGTGCTGGCCGAGCGGTCGGCTGTCCGCCTTGCGGACCTCGACGGTGCGCCGCTCGTTCACTTCACACCGGACAACGGCCTCAGCGTCTGGCTCGACCAGTCCTTCGCCCGGGCCGGAGTCCACCCGGAGACGGTGGTGAGGACATCAGTGACCACGGCGGCACCACAGCTCGCGGCAGCCGGTCTGGGAATCGCCGTATGCCCCGTGAGCGCGGTCAGCCAGGGCTTTCCGGGAGCAGTGCGCTCGTTCTCTCCGCGGTGGGTCAGGCAGCTGGTGGCGGTGACGTCCGCGGAACCGGATCCGCTCGTCGCACGGTTCATCGGCGACCTGCGCGATCACGGCATGCGCGTGCCTCGCAGTGTGCGGACCCAGCTCGCACAGGACGGCCCTCCGGCCCAGACACCACGACCGTCCTCCTGAGAATCGCCGCGCAGCAGACGCAGCCGGCGACCATGTCGAGCACGGCAGTGAAGCAACTCGAAGTAACGCAATCAGGGTCACGAGACACTAGGGGGTCCGGTCGATCATGTGGGGGCATCCACGCTTGCCGAGCATGTAACTGGAGAGATCACAGACTCGGTGGCAACAGCGATCAGCTCATCGAGTCGGTCGTATGCCCTGGTCAGGTCGTTGATCTGGGTTCGGATGCGGTCGCGTTCGTCCTTGAGTCGCTGTGCCATCTCGGGGGTCGCGACGAGGGTGTCCAGGAAGGGCAGGACCTGCAAGATGGTTTTGCTGCTCAGCCCGGCCGAGTAGAGGAGCTGGATGAACTTCACCCGCTCAACGGCGGACTCTGGATACTGCCGGTGGCCGCTGAGGCTGCGGTCGGCGATGACGAGCCCCTGCTCTTCGTAATACCGCAGCGCACGGACGCTGACCCCAGCGCCTTCGGCCACCTTTCCGATACGCATGGCACCTCCCGGGCGGAACGGACTTGATCCTCACGTTGACGTGAGGTTTTAGCCTACGTCCTATGAACATCCACGGAGCCACTGCGCTCGTCACCGGAGCCAACCGCGGCATCGGCCGTCATCTCGCTGCCCAGCTCGTCGAGCGGGGCGCGAAGGTCTACGCGACCGCCCGTCGACCCGAGTCGATCGACCTCGACGGTGTCGAGGTCCTCGCCCTGGACATCTCCGACCCCCTCGCCGTCGCGGCGGCAGCCCACACAGCGGGCGACGTCAACCTGCTCGTCAACAACGCCGGAATCGGCGGTGGCGCCCTGCTCGGTGACCTGGACGCTGTCCGAGCTGCACTGAACGTGAACCTCTGGGGCACGCTGTCCATGGCCCGCGCCTTCGCGCCAGTCCTCGCAGCGAACGGCGGGGGCGCGATGGTGAACATCGCCTCGTCGGCGTCCTGGTTCGTCTTCCCCGGCAGCAGCGCCTACGCGGTCTCGAAGGCCGCCGTCTGGAGCATGAGCAACGCCCTGCGCCAGGAACTGGCAGGGCAGGGCACGAGCGTCACCTCGGTGCACCTCGGAGCGGCGGACACCGACATGATGAAGGACTACGACGTACCCAAGATGGACCCGGCCGATGTCGCCCGCATCACCCTCGACGGTGTCGAGACCGACGCTTTCGAAGTTGTCGTCGACGAGTTCACCGCGATGGTCAAGGCGTCGCTGAGCAAGGACCCGCGCGACTTCGACAAGCAGTTCCAGCAGTTTCTGAACTCCTGACCACAGCCAGGAACCCCGGACGGAGGAGTTTCGATGGCGGGGCCGGGGGCTGCGGCTGTCGGGTCAGCCCCGTTGGCGCCTGTTGCGCAGACGTTGTCGCGGTGATGATGCGAGAATTGATCGGCCCGGAGACTCGCTGGCTTGGGCTGGTCAGCGGGGCTGGCGTGACGGTCCTTGACCATGCTCGTGCTGGCGGTAGGCGGGAGTCTGTGGTCTTGATCGCCTGACGGGGTGGTTTCCCTGATTCCTCCGCGTTCCGGGCCCGGTGCCGCCTACGTTCCGGTTCTTGGTGGAGTCCGAGATCGCGGAACGGATCGCAGCGCGGCGCGCGGAACTGGACGAACTTGAAGACCAGCTGGCCAAGCAGCTCGCGGAGGTCCGGGCCGAGCGCGACGAACTCGCCGTCGCAGAGCGGGTCTGGCAGCGGATGGCCGAACAGCTCGCCACCGAAACGGCGGCAGCCGAGCCGCCAGTGGCGCAGGTCGCAGGCCGAGCGGTGCTGCTGGTCCCGCACCGTGGGCCCGGCGTGACCGAGGACGCGCTGCCGCCGGAGTACCAGCGCATCCTCGCCATCGTCCGGCGGGCCGGGGCGCCGGTGGCGGTCAAGCAGGTCGGCGAGGAGCTGGGGCTGGAGGTGGCGGTGCGGGGCAAGCTGGAGCCGCTTCGCGGAAAGCTGCCCAAGCTCGCCGGGCGGGGCCGGCTGCGCAAGCTGCCCGACGGACGCTTCACCACGCGCCTGTAACCGTGCCCCCCGCAAGGGATGAGGCGTAACTGTGGTGCCCCCGGCGGCCGTTGAGGATGTGTGACCAAAACCAACGTGCCCGCCGAGGGCGTCTCCCTTGTCTACCAGTGCAAGCTGAACCTGTTCATGCGCACCGTGGTCTACCTCGCCGACCTGCTGCGTTCCCACCTGAAGGCGATCCGCTCCCCGTTCCGGTCACTGCCGCCGGGTCGGATCGCGGTGCTCGTGCTGGCGATGCTGCGGCACGACCAGCGCCTGCTCGACCTGGCCGGTGGCAACGGCGCCCCAGAGTCCCCCTGCGACGCTGGCGCGACGAGATGATCAACCTGCTCGCCGCGAGAGCCCCGCGCCTGGACCGGGCGCTACGCAAGATAACCCGGCGGGGCGGGGAGGTCGTGCTGATCGACGGCACCCTGATCCCCACCCAGCGCCGCACCGGGAAGGCGAACGGGCGCAACTACTCCGGCAAGCACCACCGCCACGGCCGGCACTTCCTCGCGCTGACCGACGAGAACGGCAAGCTGATCTGGATTTCCGCGGCCCGGCCCGGACGCACCCACGACGCGACCGCCGCCCGCCGCGACAAGCTGGTCGAGCATCTGAAGTCCGCTGGCCTCGGCGCCCTGGCCAATCTCGGCTTCATCGGCGTGGACAAGCCCGACGACCCCGATGGTCTGGTCATCGTCACCGGCTACAAGGCCACCCGTGCACGCAAGCTCACCCCAGGCCAGAAGCAGGCCAACCGTGTCCTGGCCGCCGGACGTCCCCCCGTCGAACACGGCTTCGCACATCTGAAAGCCTGGCGGATACTGACCAAGCTCCGCACCAACCCCGCTCGCGCCACCGCCCACCTGCTTGCCCTGCCCGACCTCTGAATCGCTGACCGACGATCAAGAACCGGAGACGACCGCGCACGACCAGGACAAGCACCGTTCGCCGTGCCTCTCGTATGAACCCCAGGCTCTTCAGCCGGGGGACGTCGTGCCGGTTTCCTTCTGGAGCGTGGCCAGCCCCCGAAACTGTGACGGGATAGGTGGCCCGACCGGTCAGGCCGTCGCCTCCTGCAGGGTGTTACCCCTGTTGGAGGATCCGGATCGCGTTGCCGAACGGGTCCCGCAGACTCATGTCGGTGCCGTAGAAGTGGTCCGTGGGCTCCTGGGTGAAGTCTGTGACGCCGCGCGTCTTGAGGGTCTCGTACAGTCCCCGGGCGTCGTCCGTGTTGAGGACGAGGCCGCCCAGGGCGCCCTTCGTGATCAGCTCACGGAGCTGCTCGGCCGTCGCGTCATCGTGCAGCGGCGGGCCCGGCTGCTCCAGGGAGATCTCGGTACCGCCCTCGCCGGGGACGCGGACGGTCAGCCAGCGGTACGAGCCCTGCTGGACGTCGTTGCCCTTTTCGAGCCCGAGCTTGCTGACGTAGAAGTCCAGCGCCTCGTCCTTGTCGAGGACATAGATGGTGGCGACGTTCAGCTTCGTGATCATCTGGCGGATCTCCCGTGCGAGCGGTGATTGGAACGACTTCAGCCTAAGGAACCGCTTCGGCCGTGGCTTATCCAAAACTGCTCGGTTGTGTCGCCACCTGCGTCGCAGGCGCCACCGCTCGCGGTCGGGTGTATGCCATCTGGACGCAGTTGGGCACAACGATCGGCCCGTTGCCCCTGCGGTAGCCCGAGGGCGTCTCCCCGACGATCTTCCGGAACGTCCGGCTGAAGGTTCCGACGCTGGTGAAGCCGACTGCGAAGCAGACCTCGGTGACGCTGCGGTCGTTCTCCCGCAGCAAAAACATCGAGCGCTCGACCCTCCGCCGCTGCAGGTAGCGGTGCGGCGTCTCGCCGAACACGGTGCGGAAGCAGCGGCTGAAGTGAGCTGGCGAGATGTGGGCCACCGCCGCGACGGCACGAACGTCGAGCGGCTCAGCGTAGGCGCGGTCCATCGCATCGCGGGCGCGGAGCAGGCGCCGGTTCAGATCCTCGACCTCTCGACTCACCCAGCAATGCTATGGACATCCCGGCGAAGGTGCGGCGCCCGAGAGCGGCGGTGGTGCGGCCGGCACTGTCCCGCGATCCGTCCCGCGCTCTTGGACTCCTCCACCATGAACTGGATGGTAGGTGGCGCCAGGCCACGCGCCGCGGGGAACCGACGAAGCCGTCCCGGCCGCCCTGTCAGACGATCGAGACCGCAGACACCCGCCCACGACCAGCACAAGCACCCCGACTGACCGTCACGCCAGCCCCACTGACCAGCACTTTCGAAGATGGCGACACTTCAATGGGTCAGATCCTAGAACGAGTGCAGTTCAGCGAAGTGGTGTTTCGCCGCTGCCGAAACCGATGTCCCCGGACGACCCCCAGGCCGAAAAACACCCGACCCACCCCACGCCACGACGTCCACACACCCCACAAAACACCGGCGGCGAAACAACGAACGAAGACGTCAACCACCCCACGACCACACCGCACAGGTTAAAGATCAAGTGTACGTCCAGCAGCTCGGGCATCGTCCCAGCTCAGAGGAGGTGGAGAAGGTGTAACCGGGCGCCAAGCTCAGGACAGCCAGCCGGTGTGAGTCCGGTTCGGGGAGACGCCAGGGTCCCCCGGTAGCTGACTCCCGGCGTCGCTCGAAATGGTGGCGTCGAAGTGGAGTGACAAGCGCCCCTCGGGGGCGTGCAACCGACCAGTCCGCAACATGAAGTGAAGCCTGCAGCGTCGTCATTTAACCCCCGCTCCGCTGGGGCGGGCCAAGGAGGAGCCGAGCCTGTGCTTGTTTGGCGAAGGCCACGGAAGACGATCTCGGACCTGGAGCGGTCGTCGAAGAACCTCCCGGCGTAAGGGGCGTGGAATGGTCGGAAGGTTGTTCTGGGAACTGGAGAGAGCCTCCTCGGCCCCGGGTTTGCGGCCCGGGAAGCGTGGCCTTCCTATAACCGGCAGAACCGGGAAATGGCGGGTTGCCGAGAGGCAGTCGGAGGGGGTCGTAGTAGTGCGGATCGGCGGGACAACACAACTCGCTGGGAGCGAAGGACCCCTGCTTCATCGATGCGATTCGCAAACAGGAAGGGACCCGGATGAGTGCCGTTTCGGTTAGTTCCATCCGCCGGGAGGAAAACGCCGCAGGACCGGGCCGTCGTCCTCTGGACAAGGTCCGAACACTGCAACGGACGCTTTACCGCTGTGCCAAGCAGGAACCTGAACGCCGGTTTCACGCTCTGTATGGCCATGTCCACCGCATGGACGTTCTTCGGCGGGCGTGGGCCAGTGTGTGCACAAACCGGGGTGCACCCGGCGTGGACGGATTGACCGTTGACGCGGTGGAAGCCTCGGGGGTGGATGCATTCCTCCAGGACCTTTCGCAGGAACTGCGGATGTATACGTATCGTCCGTCAGCGTTGCGACGGGTCCAGATTCCCAAACCGGGGCGGCCGGGGGAGTTCCGGCCGCTTTCGATCCCCACGGTGGCGGACCGGGTGGTGATGACGGCGGCGAAGCTGGTCCTGGAACCGGTATTCGAAGCCCAGTTCACCGAGGCGAGCTACGGATTTCGGCCGAAGCGGTCCGCGATCGACGCGTGCGAAGCCGTACGCGTCGCTGCGAACCAGCGGCGGGAGTGGGTGTTCGAGGCCGACATCCGGGACTGCTTCGGCACGATCGACCATGAGGCGCTGATGGCCCAAGTGGCACGGCGTGTGGTGGACCGGCCGATGCTGAAGCTGGTCCGGGCCTGGCTGCGGATGGGAGTTCTGGAGGGCGGGGTGACCTCGCCTACCGGGGCGGGAACCCCGCAGGGCTCACCGATTTCCCCGTTGCTGGCGAATATCGCTCTGCACGTTCTCGACGAGGCGTGGCAGAGCGAAGGGCGCCGGCTGGGGATGCTGGTGAGGTACTGCGATGATTTCGTAGTCCTGTCGCCGACGGAGCAACGGGCCGGACAGGCCCGTGAATTGGCGGCACGAATGCTGGAACAGCTCGGGATGCGGTTGCACCCCGAGAAGACCGGCATCGTCTGCCTCACCCGAGGTGGGCAGGGCTTCGACTTTCTCGGCTTCCACCACCGGAAGATGGAATCGTGGAAGTGGCGGGGCAGGTACTACTTGCAACGCTGGCCCTCGGCCAGAGCGATGCGAGTACTGCGGGACAAAGTCCGTACGGCGACCGCTCGTTCGAAGACTGAGCGGCCGGTATCCGCCGTGGTCGCCGATCTCAACCCGGTCCTGCGGGGCTGGGCGGCGTACTTCCGAAACGGGAACTCCGGACGGAAGTTCAACGTGGTCGACGGCTACGTCCACGAACGGCTGGCGATCTTCGCCAGCGCGAAACACAGACGTGCGGGCAGGAACTGGACCACCCGATTTACTTATGGGTGGATCACCCGGCTCGGTGTCTACCGTCTTACCGGAAACGTGCACAGGGCAACGGTGCATGCCAGCCGGTGAACGATGTCGGAAAGCCGTGTGCGGGAGAACTGCATGCACGGTTTGAAGCGGCGGGGACTGGAAACGGAGCGTCAGCCACCGCGCCAGTCCCCGACCCTACTAAGAGCGTCAGCGGAACCGGCGAGAGACCGGCGGATTCGGTGCCACGGGCGTGGGCGGGGAAGCGGGCAGGGCCGCGCGGTTGCCGGAGGCGGATCGGGCGAGGGCGACCTGGGCGCGGTCGGTCTGTGAGGGCTGGTCGGGATCCGTCCGGTTGGCCAGGTAGTCGGCTGCCCGAACGAGTGCCGGGCCTTGGACGGACAACTCGTCCGCGTAGTGCCAGCCTTCGGAGTTGCGGATCTCCTTGGCCCGGCTCTCGTAGAGCTGCAGTGAGCCGGGTTGTGAGCCCTCCATGAGTGCCATGACCTGGTCCCACTCGTGCAGGATCTGGCCTGCTCGTTCGAGGGTGGTGTCGATTCCGCGCAGCCGCCGGAGGCCGTCGCTGATCGGCCCCTCGACGTAGTCTGCACCGCAGGCAGCGGCGCGGACACCGGTCAGTACCTCGGGGCCGTGGGCGAGGAAGACCTCGACGTGTTTCCACGCTTCTGCGTCGCGTGTCACCTTGCCGTCGGCGTAGCCCTGCTCGTCGATGGGCCAGCCGTCGTGGTCGCAGAAGGAGTCCGCAGGCATCGGAGGCATGCCTGATGCCAACAGCTGCGGAGGCCAGTGCAGGGATGTGCTGGCGCCACGCCAGGGGGTCACTCCAGCACCACGCACCCCCCACCAAGCCCTGGGATCGCCGCCCGCCCGACCCCACGACCGGCCGTCATCCACAAGGTTAGGGC
>NZ_JBXVPZ010000208.1:0-16973 GCF_057961495.1 Streptomyces sp. P5F9
CGACGGCGGAGGGCGGCAGGGCGGCAATGCCGTCCGTCGTGGCGGGTGGGGGCGTCTTGGGCCGGGCGCTCAGGCCTGTTCGGTCGCCTTGTGTGCCAGGGCCGTCAGATCGGCGTCCGTGAGCAGCCGCTCCTCGCGGGCCATCACCTCGCGGGCCGCCCGCAGTACGGCGTCGACGCGTGCGGGGTCCAGGTCGATGCCCAGGGCGGCCAGCTTGTCGGCCAGTGTGTACGGGCCGCTGTCCGGGGTGAACGGTGTCGTGCGTTCGTTGCCGACGAGCGCGGGCTCCAGGCAGTTGTGCAGCAGTGGATCGACGGCGGTCTCCTGGGTGATCAGGTCCATGCCTCCCCAGGAGAAGGCGTTCATGCCGGTCACCGGGTGGTTCCAGGCGACGTGATACCCGGTCAGGGCCTCGCCCGCGCGGGCCAGGTCCGTCAGTCGCTGTGATCTGATCCCGGTGCGCACGCCGTACAGCGCTTCGAAGGCCATCGCGGTGGCGGCCAGGTCGGCGTTGCCGGGCCCTCCGCAGTAGCCGTTGACGGACAGTTCGACCACGTCGGCGCCGGCGCGTACGGCGGCGACGGCGCAGGCCACGGCGAGTCCGAAGGTGTTGTGCGGGTGCAGGCCGACCCGGACTCCCGGGGCGAGTTCCCTGGTCCGTGCGACCAGGTGGCCGTAAGCCTCGGGGCTCATGGCGCCGGGGCCGTCGAAGAGGGTGAGTTCGGTCGCGCCCGCCCCGGCCAGGTCGGCGACCGACTCCTCAAGGACCGCGTCCGTGAGGTACGAGACCATCAGCATCGGTACGACCGCGTCCAGGCCCCGGGAGCGGGCGTGCCGGATCAGCGGGACGGCACGGGCCAGGACGTCGGCGCGGCTGCGGGGGGTGTCCGCGCCGCGCCACTCCTCGCCCTGCCAGGACCGCTGGTAGACGGCCGGGTTGTAGATCAGGGAGGCCTCGCCGAAGCCCTGCACCCAGATCTGGACGGCGTCGTAACCGGCGTCGGCGGCGCGGTCGATGTCCTGGGTGGTGCGCGGCAGCGGGAGGACGGCCCGGCAGTCGGGGTTCTCGCCCTTGACGGTGTCGACCTCGGCGCGCAGTGCCGTGTCGTCCCGGCCGGCGATGCCCGCCGTGACCACCTCGCGGACGCCCGCGCCGACCAGCTTGCGCAGATAGGCGGCCTTGGCCTCGGCGGGAGCCACGACGCCGGGCAGGGTCTCGACCGACCGCAGGGTCGCGTCGCGCAGCACCACGGTGGCGGGCATCTCCCCGCCTGCGTCCGGGCGGCGGGTGAGGGGACTGACGGACCAGCGGCCCGGCTCGTAGGCGCCGGGTGCGCGCCTGGCGGCGATCTCGGCCCGGAAGCGGGAGATCTCCTCGTCGGTGAACACGGCCGGCTTGTCCATGGGTCCCTCCCGGTGGATGTTCCGCTGTTGCCTTCTGATTGTCCATCCAAACATTCTGTCGACACTCATGCAAGGGAAGTGCCGCCGGTCTGCGATTTTCCCTACCGGTGTTTACATTCTGTCGACACTATCTGAAACTGTCGGCACAGGAAAGCCCACCTTGAACCGAGGGAGACCCCCGTGACCGAAGATGTGCCCCCGGCCCGGCCGGGTCGGCTGGCCGGGCGGATCGCCGTCATCAGCGGCGCAGGCAGCGTTGGCCCCGGCTGGGGCAACGGACGTGCCGCCGCTGTCCTCTTCGCCCGGGAGGGTGCCGTCGTCCACCTCACCGACCGCGACAAGGAATCGCTGGAGGTGACGGCGGACCAGGTCGGTGCCGAGGGCGGCGCGGTGCACACGGACCTGCTGGACGTGACCGAACCCGACGCCGTGCGCGCGTACTTCGAGGAGACGGCGCGGCGGGCGGGCCGGATCGACATCCTGGTCAACAACGTCGGAGGCTCACGTCCCGGAGGCGCCGTCGCCCTCTCCCTGGAGGAGTGGGACGCCCAGCTCCGCACCAATCTGACCAGCGCCTTCCTGGCCTGCAAGTACGTGATCCCGATCATGCGCAACGGTGGGGGAGGCTCCATCGTCAACACCGCCTCGGCGTCCGGGCTGCGCTGGACCGGAGCGGCCCAGGTCGGCTACGCGGCGGCCAAGGCCGCCGTCATCCAGCTCTCCCGCGTGACCGCCGTCGAGTACGCGCCCGACAACATCCGGGTCAACACGGTGGTGCCGGGGCAACTGCACACACCGATGGTGGAGGCGCGGCTGGCGGGTCAGCGGGCGGGCGGTGACGTGGCGGGACTGCTCGCCCAGCGCCAGGCCCGTATCCCGCTCGGCTTCATGGGCGACGGCCGGGACACGGCGTACGCGGCGCTCTTCCTCGCCTCCGACGAGGCACGGTTCGTGACCGGTACGGAGATCGTCGTGGACGGTGGAATGACGGCCCGCTGTGACTGAGCCCGTCGTCGACCGCCCGCGGTCCGCCCCTTCACCGGGCTGCCCGCCCCCGCACCCGGCCCCGCGCAGGCCCGCCCTGGTGCTGCCGTCCGACAGCTGTGACGCGCACTGCCATGTCTTCGGCCCGGCGGAGGTCTTCCCCTACGCCCCGGAGCGCACCTTCACGCCCGTGGACGCGCCGAAGGAGCAACTGGCCTCACTCCACGCCCACTTGGGACTGACCCGGGCGGTGATCGTCCAGTCCTCCTGCAACGGCTCCGACCACCGGGTCCTGCGCGACGCCCTGGCCGCGGGCGGCGGCCGGCTGCGCGGAGTGGCACTGATCGGTGACACCACCACGCGCGCGGACATAGAGGAACTGCACCGCGCCGGTGTGCGCGGCTTCCGCCTCAACTTCCTGCCCCACCTGCGCACCCCGCCTACCCGGCAGGAGATCGACTCCGTGCTGGAACGGGTGGACGGCCTCGACTGGGTCGCCGAACTCCACCTCACCGGGCGCGAGGTGAGCGACTACGAACCGCTCATCCGCTCCCTGCCGGGCCGAGTGGCCGTCGACCACCTCGCCCGGGTGGACATCACGGAGGGGCCCGACGGTCCCGCCCTGCGCAGTCTGCGCTCGCTGCTCGACACGGGCGACGTCTGGCTCAAGGTGAGCGGCGCAGACCGGGTCTCAGGAGAGGGCCCGCCGTACATGGACGCGGTGACGCTGGCCGCCTCGCTCGTCGCGTACGCCCCCGAGCGCACCGTCTGGGGGACCGACTACCCGCACGTGAACATCCGCGGGGCCGCACCGGACGACGGCCTGCTCGTGGACCTGCTGGCGGAGATCGCCCCGGATCCCGTCGCGCTGCGCCGTCTCCTGGTCGACAACCCCGCCGAACTCTTCGACTTCCCGCGCCACGACGATCCGCCCCCACCGCATCCGGAGCACCCATGACGCACTTCGACGGCACCCTCCTCGCCAAGGGCTCCGACGGCTACGAGGCCGCGCGCCTCGGCGCGGTCTGGAACGCCCGTAAGCCCGACCGCCACCCCTCCCTGATCCTGCTGGCCGCGAGCGACCGGGACGTCCAGGAGGGAGTGCGGCTGGCCGCAGCCCGGGGCCTGAAGGTCTCCGTCCGCTCCGGCGGACACAGCTGGATCGGCACCGGAGTGCGCGACGGCGGTCTGCTGATCGACCTGTCCGCGCTCGACGAGGTCTCCGTCGACGCTCCGGCCTTGCGTGCCACCGTGCGTCCCGCCGTCCAGGGCTCCCGCCTCAACACCCTGCTCGCGGAACGCGGCCTGGTCTTCCCGACCGGTCACTGCCCGTCGGTGGGCGTGGGCGGTTTCCTGATCGGCGGTGGCTACGGCTGGAACTCGCGCGCGCTGGGGCCCGCGTGCTTCAGCGTGGAGGCCGTTGACGTGGTCCTGGCCGATGGCACCCTAGTGCACGCCACGGACGACACCCACCCGGACCTGATGTGGGCCGTACGCGGCTCGGGCCCCGGCTTTTTCGGCGTGGTCACCCGCTTCCACCTGCGGGTGTATCCGGCGTACGACCAGATCCTGCGCAGTGCCTACGTCTTCCCCCGTGAGCTGCGCGACGAGGTGCTGGCGTGGACCTACGACGCGGTGCCCGGCATCTCGACGTCGCTGGAGATGTCGGCGAAGGTCGCCCACACGCCCGGTGTCGAGGAGCAGACCACCACGGTCACGGCCGCCGCCTTCTGCGCGGACGGCGAGGGACCCGAGATGCTGGCAGCGCTGGAAAGGGCCCCCTTCCTGCGGCACGCCCTGCGCCGGGTCGAGCGGGTGCCCGCCACGCTGGACGACCTCTACGCGCTGTCCGACGCGCTCACTCCGCAGGGCAACCGCTACGCCGTCGACGGGGTGTGGACCGGGGCGCCGGTGGCGGAGGTGCTCGACGCGGGCCGTGATGTGCTGGACGGGCTGCCCAACCGGGAGAGCTTCCTGCTGTGGATGCTCTGGGGAGGCCAGGCGACGCGGGCGAACGCCTGCTGGTCCACCCAGGCGCGGCTCTACTTCTCGCCCAACGCCGTGTGGCGCGACCCGGCCGACGACCTGGCCGCCGAGACATGGGCCCACGACGCGCTGCGCAAGACGGTGTCCATCGCGCACGGCACACAGTTCGCGGACGCCAATCCCGGCGACCGGCCCGACCACGGACTGGAACCCGAGCAGGCGCGGCGCCTGGAACGGCTGAGGCACACGCACGACCCGCGGGGGCTGTTCCGCAGCTATCTGGCCCCGGAAGAGTCCAGCACGGCGCTCGCGCGGCATCGACGGCACGCTGGATGCACTTAGTGTCGACAGATTGCCGATAATGGGGTCGTGTAACCCCTTGACCCCCAAATAGTGTCGACAGTAACGTCGCGTTAACTGCACCGCAGAAGGAGACAAAGGTGGCCAGGCCGCTCGAACCGAATCCTGCCCAGCGTATGCCGGGAGCCGTCATCCGTCGTGGAGATGCCTCCTATGAATCGGCCCGCCTCGACGCGGTGTGGAACGAGCGCAAGCCCACCCGTTTCCCCGACGTCATCGTCCTGGCCGAGGAGGAACAGGACGTCGTCGCCGCGGTACGGCTCGCCCGCGCCGAAGGACTGCGGGTCTCCGTCCGCTCCGGCGGCCACAGCTGGGTCGGCAACGGAGTACGCGACGGCGGCCTGCTGATCGACCTCTCCCGGCTCCAGGACATCACCGTCGACCCGGCCGCCCGGACGGCCACCGTCCAGCCCTCCGCCAAGGGACCCGCCGTCCAGGCGGCCCTCGCCCCGCACGGTCTGTTCTTCCCGACCGGCCACGCCCCCACCGTCGGAATCGGCGGCTTCATCCTCGGCGGCGGCTACGGCTGGAACTCCCGCCACCTCGGGCCGGCCTGCCTGAGCATCCGCGCCATCGACGTGGTCCTCGCCGACGGCACCCTGGTGCACGCCACGGACGACAACCACCCCGACCTGCTGTGGGCGGCGCGGGGGAGCGGACCCGGCTTCTTCGGCATCGTCACCCGCTTCCACCTGGACACCCACCCGAGCCCCACGAACATCGTCCGCACGGTGCACAGCTACCCGCTCTCCCTGCGCGACGAGGTCCTCGCCTGGTCCTACGACCTCCTGGAGTCCCTCCCCACCACCGTGGAGTTCTCCGCCAAGGTCGGCTTCACCCCCGGCCTGGACACCCGGACCGTCTCCCTGACCGCCACCGCCTTCTGCACCCCCGAGCACGGACCGGAGGCACTGGCCCCGCTGGAGAGCGCACCGTTCCGCGACCGGGCGCTGCGGGCCGTGGTGGCCCAGGAGACCACCATCGAGGAGCTCTACGACATCGCCGACCGCCTCAACCCGCCCGGTCTGCGCTGGGCCGTGGACGGCGTCTGGGCCGACGGTGACGCCGAGGAGATCCTCACCGCCGCGGCCCCCGTTCTCGACACCGTCCCCGGCGGCACCAGCTTCGTGCTGTGGATGCTGTGGGGCCACTACCCGCCGCGCCCGGACGCCTGCTGGTCCGCACAGGCCAAGGCCTATCTCTCGCCCAACGCCGGCTGGAGCGAACCGGCCGACGACCTGCGGCACGAGAACTGGGTGCACGGCTCCCTGGCCGCCGTACAGCACCTGTCCAGGGGCCTTCAGTTCTCCGACAACAACCTCGCCGACCGCTTCGACCGCGGCCTCAGCGCCGAGAACGCCGAACGGCTGGAGAAGATCCGCGGCACCTACGACCCCGACGGGCTCTTCCGGACCTACATGACCCCGGCCGAGTCCACCACCGCCTACGCCACCGCCTCGCGCTCGTAGAGCCGCACTCCACGAGCTGTCACATCCGTGCAAAGGAGCACACCGACATGCCGAAGAGCCCGAGAAACCCATGGAGCCGACTTTCCGTCGCCTGTGTGACGCTCGCCCTCGCCGCCACGACCGTGGCCTGCGGATCGGGCGCCTCCTCCACCAGCACCAGCAGCGACGGCACGACGAAGGTGACCGTGCTGCGCTCCAGCGGCGCGCTCTTCGAACCGCTGTACATCGCCCAGCAGCAGGGCTACTTCAAGGACGCGGGACTCGACGTCACCATCAAGGTCGGCGCTCAGGACACCTCGCAGAACGCGCCGTCCGTCCTCAACGGCGAGGCACAGTTCGCCATGACGGACAGCTCCGGTTTCCTCAAGGGTGCGGCCAAGAACCTGCCCATCCGTATCGCGACCGGGCTGGTGTCCGCCACCACGAAGACCGAACCCACCGACGGTCTGCTGGTCAAGAAGAACAGCTCCATCAAGTCCTTCGCCGACCTGGAGGGCAAGACGGTCGGACTGGCCGCGCTGGGCGGCACGATCCAGTTCATCACCGAGTACCTGGTCGAGAAGGACGGCGGTGACCCCAGCAAGGTCAAGTTCGTCTCCCTGCCCACCACCTCGCTCAACGACGCGGTGAGCAGCGGCAAGACGGATGCCGTCTACTCCTTCGGCGCCTTCTACGCGGCGGGCAAGCAGGCCGGCCTGCGCTCGGTCGGGAACGGGATGAACGACCTGCCGGGCATCACCCAGGGCCTGCTCTTCTCCAGCCAGAAGTACCTCTCGGGCAACTCCGCCACGGCAGCGAAGTTCACCGGTGCCATCGCCAAGGCCCTGACCTACGCCAACGCGCACCCCGAAGCCGTACGGGCCGTCGACAAGAAGTACACCCAGCTGACCGCCGCCTACATCGACAAGGCACCGGTCACCTACTTCGACAAGGACATCAACACCACCGTCATGCGAACCGTCATCACCAAGATGCA
This sequence comes from Streptomyces sp. P5F9, assembly GCF_057961495.1. Classification (NCBI taxonomy): domain Bacteria; kingdom Bacillati; phylum Actinomycetota; class Actinomycetes; order Kitasatosporales; family Streptomycetaceae; genus Streptomyces; species Streptomyces sp. P5F9. Next base: position 7,180 of record NZ_JBXVPZ010000208.1, read on the forward strand.
CGGCTACGGTCTGCTGAGCAGCGAGCCCAAGGACGACGCCCTTTACTGGCAGAAGGCTCCGACCGTCACCACCAGCAGCTGAGGCGGTGAACGAAACGATGGCCACACCCACCACGCAACGGCGGCCCGCCCTCGGCCGGGCGCCGTCCCCCGGCCGCGCCCGGGCCGTCGGCCAGGGGCGCACCGGACTCCTCCTGCTCCAGGTGTCCGCACTGCTGCTGGTGCTCGCCGTCTGGGCCGTCGTCGCCGCGGCCGGTTTCGTGAGCGCCACCGCCCTGCCCGGCCCGGGGGCGGTGTTCGCCCGGTTCCCCGACCTCTTCCGCGACGGCGCGTACTGGCAGGCGGTGCTCGACACCCTGCGCGGAGCGGTCACCGGCTTCGTCCTCGCCGTCGTCGTCGGGGTTCCGCTCGGCCTGGTCACCGGTACGTACGCGGCGGCCGAGCGGTCCAGCCGGCTGCTCGTCGACGTACTGCGGTCCTTCCCGGTGATCGCACTGCTCCCGGTGTTCCTGCTCGTCCTCGGCTCGACCCCGACGATGAAGAGCACCGTGGTCTTCATCGCCTGCGTCTTCCCGGTCTTCCTCCAGGCGCAGTACGGGGCCCGCTCGGTCACGCCGATGGTCGCGGAGACCGTGGAGAGCTACCGCATCCCCCGCCGGCTGCGCTTCTACCGGGTGGTCCTGCCGAGCGCCACCCCCTCGATCATGACCGGGCTGCGCCTGGCCGCCACGACCTCCGTGCTCGTCGCCATCGGGGTGGAGGTCCTCACCACCCTGCCGGGCATCGGACACGAGGTCGCCCAGGCCCAGCAGAGCGGCGCGTCGGCCACGGCCTACGCGTACATCATCACGGCGGGTGCGATCGGATACACCATCAACCTGCTGTCCCAGGCCGCCGAGCGGCGCCTGCTGCGCTGGCGCCCCCCGGCGCACACCGACTGAGACAGGGGAGAAGCATCATGTCGAACCACCCTTCGGACGCCCTGTGGAAGTCGCTCGTCAAGCAGTTGTGGCTGCCCGCCCTGGTCCTCGCGGTCCTGGTGCTGGCCACCGCCGGCAGCACCAGCTTCTACTTCCCGCCCGCGACCGACGTCCTGGCCACCCTCTGGCACGGACTCGTCCACGGCGGACTCGTCGGCGACCTGGCCTTCTCGCTGCGCAACATCGTGCTGGGCCTGGCCCTCGCGACGCTGGTCGGGATCGGCGCGGGCCTGGTCATCGGCGAGATCCCGCTGCTGCGACAGGCCACCGCGCCGCTGCTGGACTTCGCCCGCGCGGTGCCCACGGTCGCGTTCGTCCCCGTCATCATCCTCACCCTCGGTATCGGATCGGGCCCCAAGATCTTCCTGATCGCCCTCGGCTCGCTGTGGCCGATCCTGCTCAACACCATCAGCGGCGTGCACGGCGTCAACCCGGCCGTGCACGAGACCGCCCGCAGCTACCGGATCCCCTGGCGGCTGCGGCTGACCAAGGTCGTCCTGCCGGGCGCGCTGCCGCAGATCTTCGCCGGTGTCCGCGTCGCCCTGTCGATCGCCGTGGTCCTGATGGTCGTCAGCGAGATCTACGGTTCACCGGTGGGACTCGGCAACTACATCCTGCAGAGCGGTTCCAGTTTCGCGGTCCCGGAGACCTGGGCCGGCACCGTGCTGATCGGCATGCTCGGCTACGGCCTGAGCGTGCTCCTCCTGGCAGCCGAACACGTGCTGCTGGGCTGGTACCACCAGCGTCCGCCCCGTACCCGGCGGACCAAGCCCTGGAATGAGGTCACGGCATCATGCAGCGACACCTGAAAGCGAGCGGATCCAAGCTGGTCGTGGAGGGCGTCGGCAAGACGTTCGGCCACGGCGCGGATGAGCACCGGGTGATCGAGGACCTGTCGCTGACGGTAGATCCCGGAGAACTGGTCTGCGTCGTGGGCCCGTCGGGAGCCGGCAAGACCACCCTCCTGCGCTGTCTGTCGGGCCTCCTCCCGCCGACGTCCGGCACGGTCATCTACGGCGGGAAGCAGCTCACCAAACCGCACGCGGACATCGCCGTGGTCTTCCAGGACTACCGGGGCTCGCTGCTGCCGTGGATGAGGGTCCGCGACAACGTGGCCTTCCCGCTGGAGGGCATGGGCGTCAAACGGGCCGACCGCAGGAAGCGTGCCGACGAGTGCCTGACCGCGGTCGGTCTTCCGGGCGTCGGGGACAAGTACCCGTGGCAGCTCTCCGGCGGTATGCAGCAGCGCGTCGCCATCGCGCGCGGACTGGCCTACGAGGCTCCCGTGCTGCTGATGGACGAGCCCTTCGGCTCGGTGGACGCCCAGTCGCGCTTCGACCTGGAGGATCTGACGCTGTCGCTGCGCGAGCGGCTCGGCATCACGGTCGTCGTGGTCACCCATGACATCGACGAGGCGGTCTACCTCGGTGACCGTGTGGTCGTCCTCGGTGGCCGGCCGACCACGGTGGTCGAGAACCTCACCGTCGACCTCGGCGACCACCGTGACCAGCTGCGCACCCGGGCCGATGCCCGCTTCGCGGACCTGCGCACCCATGTGCTGACCCTGATCCGCGGTGGACAGCCGGGCGGTGCACGTGCTGGTACCGGTATGCCGGAACGGGGCGGTGAGGACACCTCCGCAGAGACGGGCACGGACTCCGACGCGGTGACCGGAAGCGCGGCACGCCGGTGACCCGCTTCGACCACGTGGGGATCTCGGTGCCGGACCTGGAAGCCGCCACGGCCTGGTACTGCGCGGCCCTCGACCTCACCGCCGCGCCGGGGTTCTCGATCCCCGGCACGGATCTGCGCGGAGTGATGCTGCTGCACGACAGCGGCTACCGCATCGAACTGCTGCACCGCCCGGGGGCACTCCCGGGGCTGCGGGCGGCCACCGCGCTGGAGGCGGCGGCAACCCTGGGCCTCGGGCACCTGTGCCTGTGCGTCGAGGACGTCGACGGCGCGTACGCGCGACTGGTCGCGGCGGGCGCGGGCAGCAGCATGCCCCCGCGGGCAGCACCGCGCCCGGGCGCCCGCATGGCCTTCGTGGCCGATCCGTACGGCAATCTGATCGAGTTGCTCGACCGTGACTGAGAAGGCCCCGCGCATGGGCCGGCCCATGCGCGGTGGTCAGGCGCCGATCATGTTGTAGCCGCCGTCGGCGATGAGGAAGCCACCCGTGATGTGGTGGGCGTCCTCGGTGGCCAGGAACAGGGCGGCCCCGGCGAGTTCGGCGGGCCCGGGGATCCGGCCCATGGGTGTCAGCTCCCGCAGCTTGTCGCCGCGCCCGTTCTTCCAGTCGTCGCGGCCCAGCGTGGCCTCGGTCTCGATGAAGCCCGGAGCGAAGACGTTCACCCGCACCGCCGGCGCGAACGCGTGGGCGTAGGACTTGGTGAGGCCGATGATGCCGTACTTGGCCGCCGCGTACTGGGGCGCGCGGGCGCTGCCGCGGGCCACCACGGTGGAGCCGATGTTGACGATGGCACCACCGCCGTCCTGTTCCAGCATCCGGGCGCCGAACTCGTGCGTGCACAGCAGGGTGCCCTTGATATCGACGGAGAGGACGTGGTCGATGGACTCCTCGGTGATGTCCCGCCAGGCCATCTGCTCGCGGGCCACGTCACCGACGTTGTTGACGGCGACGTCGAGGCGGCCGAAGTGGTCCCAGACCTCGTCCGCCATGCGCTTGATCTGGTCGTGCTCGGCGATGTCGGCCTGCACGACGAAGGCCTTGCGGCCCAGGGCCGTGATCCGCTCGGCGGTGGCTTCCGCGCCCGCCCGCGAGCTGCGGTAGTGGACGGCGACGTCGGCACCCTCCTGGGCCGCGCGCATCGCTATCTCGGCGCCGAACCCGGTTCCGGCACCGGTCACGAGGACGGTGCTGCCAGTGAAGCGCTGGTGGATGGTCATGAGGGCTCCGATCGTGGAGGAGGGGCGAGAAGGCCGCGAGGAGGCGCAAGGGTCATACGAGGGTCCGGCCGCCGTCGGCGTACAGCACCTGTCCGGTGACGAAGCCGGCTTCGGCGGAGGTGAGGAAGAGGGCGGGGCCGACCAGGTCCTCGGGCCTGCCGAGGCGCCCGGCGGGGACGAGTGCCTCCATGGAGGCGCGCATGCCGGGCCGGGCGAGATAGGCGCGGGTGAGGTCGGTCTCGGTGTAGCCGGGGGCGATCGCGTTGACGGTGACGCCGTGCGGTGCCCACTCCCTGGCCATCACCCGCATGAGCTGGTTGACGCCGCCCTTGGTGGCCGCGTAGGGCGCGTGGTCCTTGTGCGCGAGCAGGCCCGACACGGACGAGAGGTAGACCATGCGGCCGTAGCCGGCCGCGACCATGCGGGCGCCGGCCGCCCGCCCGAGCCAGAAGCCGCTGCTGAGGTTGATGGCGACGATCCGTTCCCACACCTCGTCGGGCGTCTCCAGCACGGGCCTGCGGTCGTTGGCGCCGACCGCGTGCACGAAGACGTCCAGGCCGCCCAGGTGCTCGGCGGCCCGGTCGACCGCGGCACGGCAGGCGTCGGCCGAGGTCAGGTCGGCCGGAACGCCGAAGACCTCGCCGAATCCCTCGGCGGTGCGGGTGCGGGAGAGCTTGGCCAGGGCGTTCGGGTCGATGTCCAGTACGGCCACGTCGGCGCCGGCGTCCGCCAGGGCCTCGGCGACGGCTGCCCCGATGCCTCCCGCCCCCGCGACGACCGCGCGCGTTCCGGTGTGGTTCCACGTCGTCTTCATGTCGGGACGGTAAGCCACCTGACAGCAATGTGTCCACAGTTGGTGGCCCTATTGACGTGAATCGCGATCAGATGCAGGCTTAGTGTCGACAGTTATTGGGAGGTCTGATGAAGCTGGTGACGTTCGACGAGGGGCTCGTGGGGCGCCTCGACGGGGACACCGTGGTGGAACTCGATGTTCCGACCACGCGCGGGTTCTTCGAACGAGGGGGCAGGGCCGAGGAGACGGGACGGACGTTCGCGCTCGCCGACGTCCGGCTGCGGGCGCCGATCGTGCCGAAGAAGTTCTTCCACACGGCGGGCAACTTCCGTGAACACCACGAGGACCTGGTCCGGGTGGACTGGTCCCATCCCGTCAACAAGGGCATCGTGTTCTTCCAGAACACCGACGCGATCATCGGCCCCGACGACGAGATCGTGTACCCCGCCAATCTGACCCGGGAGCTCGACTACGAACTGGAACTCGCCGTGATCATCGGCAAGCCGGGCAAGTTCTTCTCGGCCGAGCAGGCCGCCGAGCACATCGCGGGCTATCTCATCTTCAACGACATCACCGCGCGAGACATCCAGCGCCGCGAGATGGAGTCGGGGGTCTTCTCCTTCTCCAAGGCCATCGACACGTTCTGCCCGATCGGCCCGTACATCGTCACCGCCGACGAGATCGGCGACCCGCACGACCTGGACATGGAACTGCGCGTCAACGGCGACGTACGCCAGAAGTCGAACACCTCCCGCATGTCGGTGTCGATCCCGCAGCTGGTCGCCTATCACTCCCCGCAGACCTACAGCGCGGGCGACATCGTCACCACGGGGACGATCGCGGGCGTGGCGGCCAGTACCCAGGACCCGTTCGCCAACTACCTCAAGCCGGGTGACGTGGTCGAGGCCGAGATCGAGGGCCTGGGCATCCTGCGCAACCGGGTGGTGTCCTGGCAGGACGCCTACGGCACACCCGAGCCGCCCGCCGAGCAGTGGGTGTGAGTCGATGCGCATCGCCCAGATCGCGGGCCGCACGGTTCTGTTGACCCCCGACGGCGCCGTGGACGTGGCCGCCGCCTCCGGAGACAGGCGGCTGTCCGCCGACCCGGCCGACCTCTTCGACCAGTGGGACGACCTGCTGGACTGGTCGGCGGACGTCGACCCGGCCCGCGTCGTGCCGTACAAGGAGTCCGACCTGCTCGCGCCGCTGCCCGAGCCGCGTCAGGTCTTCGCCGTCGCGCTCAACTACCGCCCCCACACGGCTGAGGCGGGCTACCAGGAACCGGCCGAGCCCCTGGTGTTCACCAAGTTCCCCAGCTGTGTCACGGGTCCCTCCGGCACCGTCGAACTGCCGCCCGGTCACGTCGACTGGGAACTTGAGGCCGTCGCGGTCATCGGCCGTCACGCGTACCGTGTCCCGGAGGAGAACGGCTGGGATCCCGTCGTCGCTCTCACCGTGGGCCAGGACCTCTCCGAACGGATCGTCCAACTCGCCGGACGCCCCGCGCAGTTCTCCCTCGGCAAGTCCTTCCCGGGATTCGGCCCGGTCGGCCCGGCCCTGGTCAGCCTCGACGAACTGCCCGACCGGGACGACCTGGAGCTGACCTGCGAGCTGAACGGCGAGACCGTCCAGCACGACCGCACCTCGAACATGATCTTCCCCGTGCCGACCCTGGTCTCCTACCTCAGCGCGATCTGCCCGCTGCGGCCGGGCGACCTGATCTTCACCGGAACCCCGGCGGGCGTCGGAAACCGGCGCACCCCCCAACGATTCCTAGGTCCGGATGACATCCTCGTGAGCCGGGTCGGGGGACTGGGCGAGATGCGGCACAGCTTCAGGAGCGCACCATGAGCGAGACGACCCTCTTCACCGACGTCCAGGTCTTCGACGGCACGGGACGCGATCCCTTCGCCGGCGAGGTCCTCGTCGAGGGCGACCGCATCACGGCCGTCAACGGCAGGATCCCCGCCGACAAGCTGGCCGCCGCCCGTATCGTCGACGGGGGCGGCGGCACCCTGATCCCCGGCCTGGTCGACTCCCACACCCACCTCGGTTTCGGCTCCACCGTCGAGCACCGCTCACCACGCCGGGACGAACCGGACGAGGAGAAGGCACTCCTGGTCGCACACGCCGGGCGTGTCCTGCTGGACCACGGCATCACCAGCGCCTACTCCGGCGGCAACCGGCTGCCCCGCACCGAGATCGCGGCCCGCAAGGCGTTCGCCGAGGGCTGGATGCCGGGACCGCGGTTCAAGGCCGCCTCCTGGGAGGGCAGCGCGGGCATGGTCGAACCCGGTGTCTACGACTTCCCCGGGATCGACGGCAGGGCCTCCGACCCCGAGTCGGTGAGCCGCTTCGTCGGCGAGATGGCGGACCTCGGCGTCGACATCGTCAAGCTGTCGCTGTCCGGGGAGAGCGCGGTGGTGCAGGGCACCTCACGGATCGTCCAGTTCACCGACGACGAGGTCGCCGCTGCCTCCGCAGTGGCCCGGGCCCGTGGAGTCGCGCTCACCGCCCACGCCCACGCGGCCGAGTCCATCAAGATGGCCGTCCGGCACGGCATCCGCGCCGTCTACCACTGCACGTTCGCCGACGAGGAGTGCCTCGACCTGCTGGAGGCCGCCCGCGACCGGCTGTTCGTCGCACCCACACCCGGCATCATCTACGCCAACCTGCACGAGGCCGGCAGCGAACCCGAGCCGGGTATGGAGGTCGAGGCCACCGAGAAGGCGGTCCGCCAGGTCGTGCCCGAACTCGTACGCCGCGGTATCCGCGTGGTGCCCGGCGGCGACTACGGCTTCCCCTGGAACCCGGTCGGCCGCAACGCCCGGGACCTGGAGCTGTTCGTCGACTGGTTCGGCTTCACCCCGGCCGAGGCACTCAGCGCCGCCACCCGGGACGGCGGCTGGGTCATGGGCCTGGAGGGCGAACTCGGCCTGATCCGGGAGGGATGCCTCGCGGACCTCGTCCTGGTGGACGGCGACCCCCTCGACGACATCCGCGTCCTCCAGGACCGTGACCGCCTTGCCGCGATCATGAAGGACGGCGTGCTGCACAAGGCCCCGGCGTGACTGCCCCAGGGGCACGCGTCACCGGCGGACGGCTGCTGGGGGAGTGGGACCGCTCGGTCGCGGTCTTCCGCGGGGTCCCCTTCGCCGCGCCGCCGGTCGGAGCCCTGCGCTGGCGGCCCCCGCAGGCCGCCGAGAGCTGGGACGGCGAGCGGCGCGCGGTCGAGTTCGGCCCTGCGCCGCTGCAACCCCAGCCGCCCCGGGGCTCGGTGATGTACCGCACCAACTTCGAGGACCGCCGTCCTCTCGTGATGAGCGAGGACTGTCTTTACCTCAACGTGTGGACCCCCGAGCCGTCGCCGGGCGCCGGATTGCCCGTCATGGTGTGGATCCACGGCGGAGGCAACCGTTACGGTCACGGCTCCCAGGACATCCACGACGGTGCCTCCCTGGCCGCCCGTGGCCTGGTCGTCGTCACCCTCAACCACCGCCTCGGCGCCCTCGGCTTCCTCGCTCATCCCGGCCTGGCCGCCGAGGACGACCTAGGCGCCTGCGGCAACTACGGTCTGCTCGACCTCGTCGCCGCCCTGACCTGGGTACGCGAGAACATCGCGGCCTTCGGCGGCGACCCCGACCGGGTCACCCTGGCCGGCAACTCCGCGGGAGCCGCCCACATCTGTCATCTGATGGCCGCGCCTGCCGCTCGGCCACTGTTCCGCGCGGCGCTCGGCCAGAGCGCCTCGGGAGTGGGGCGCGCCGAGGGACCGCTGCCGGGTCAGGAGGAGGCCCGCGAACAGGGAGTGTCGTACGCCGACGGATTCGCCGCCCACGACATCGAGACGCTCCGCGGCGTCTCCGGCGTCGAACTGATCGTCCGCGGGCACTTCGGTCCCGTCGTCGACGGCCGGATCCTGACCGAACCCACCGACGACGTGTTCGGCGCCGGACGCCAGCACCCCGTGCCGCTCCTGGTGGGCACCAACCTCGACGAGGGCACGGTCTACGCCAAGGCCGGACAGGACCCCAAAGCCGTGGGCGACGCCCGGTTCGTGCGCCCCGTGTGGCACTGGGCGCACATCCATCGCACCACGGCCGGCGCCCCCACCTGGATGTACCGGTTCACCCGCAGACCCGCCCTGCCGCCCGGCCTGCCGGACACCGGGGTCTACCACACCGCCGAACTCCCCTACGTCCTGGACAACCTGGACCGCCGCCCCGACTGGCCCTGGCGGTCGGCGGACCGTGCGCTGGCGGCGGCGATGGCGGATGCCTGGGCGCGCTTCGTGCAGTCGGCCGATCCGAACGGGACGGGCCCGGAGCGGTGGCCGCGGTTCACCGGTCCCGACGACACCCCCGCCATGATCTTCGGCGACACCGTGGGCCGGGGTGTCCTGCACCGGCCCGCCGCTCCGGAGTAGCCGGGCCGCCCGAACACCCAAGCGCACAGCCGAGGCCGCCGCCCACGGCGGCCCGTGCGGCACGCCGAGAAAGGACGACCGTGGCACGACTCCCGGGCACCGACGCAACCGGTCCCGTCGCGGAACGCATCCGTGAACGACGGGGCGGCACCCTGAGGCCCCTGGACCGGATGCTCCTGTACAGCCCGAGCGTCGCCGACGGCTGGAACAGCCTGCTGGGCGCGATCCGCCGGCACATGGACCTGCCCGCCGACATCCGCGAACTGGTGATCCTGCGCATCGCCGTACTGAACCGGGCTCCCTACGAATGGTCCGCCCACGAGCCGGAGGCCCGCGCCGCGGGACTCGACGACCACCACCTCGCGGCCCTCCGGCGCGAGGACGTGCTCACGCACCCGGCCCTGGACGCACGACAGCGCAGGGTGCTCGCGTACACCGACGCGATGACCCGGCACGTCCAGGTGCCCGACGAGGTGTTCGACGCGCTGCGTGACGACTTCACCGACGCCGAACTGGTCGAACTGACCGCGACCGTCGCTGCGTACGGCATGGTGTCCCGCTTTCTCGTCGCGCTGGACGTGGAACTTCCCGCGACACCGGCCCGCTGATCCGCCCCGTACCGCGACCGGCGCGTCGACGACGACCAATTCCCACCCCGTACCCAGGAGGAGACCATGACCCATTC
>NZ_JBXVPZ010000209.1:0-16929 GCF_057961495.1 Streptomyces sp. P5F9
CCCACCCGCCACACCGTTCGCCAGTGGTCCGCGTCCAGCACCGTGAACTCGCCCCGGTACAGATCCGCCGAGCAGGGATGGTCGGCGACATGGTGCCCCGAGGTCAGATCCAGGTCGTGGAAGGGCCGTCCGTCGCCGAAGCGCACGTCGGCCGTCCCCGGTGTGCCGCCCGGCAGGAACCGTAGGGTCCGCTCGGCGGGGCGGGTCACGCCCTGCCAGGTGAAGGTGCCCGACTCCGCGTGCAGCAGGCCCCCTTCGGGCAGCGCGGTGAAGACGGTCGTACCCGCGAAGTCGCCATCGTCGCCGCTCGACAGGTCCTGTACCGACCTCCGCACCCGCCAGCTCCCGGACAGATACGCCAACACGTCCGGCACCGGCCAGAACTCGCCCATCGTCACCCCTTCCCGCGCCGCCGACGACGCCGGCCGTCCGGCGAGTCGGTGGGCGCCTTGCGTTCGCCCTGGGCCCGGATCTCGTAGTGCGAGGCGTGACTCGTGGCCCGGAACGCCTCCTCGTACGCGGCCAGGGCGCCGCCCATGGCGCCCCCGGCGGTGCCGCGGCGGCGGATCCGCCGGGCCAGCCAGGTGAAGAACCCCAGGACGGCGGTCAGGAAGCCGAGCAGGGCCAGGTACGGGAACAGCGCATGCATGCCCTCGACCCTACGTCCCTCCACGCCCCGGCCCCATTGACGTGCTCACGACCCTTCCCTATCTTGCCGTTCGAAGTGCTGACCGACGTTTGGTATTTCGAACAACCTCGGAGTGGCTTCTGGGCAGTTCCAGAGCCGCTTCAGGGCAACTTCAAGAGCCGCGGAGTATCCATGTCACGCACCAGCCGCACCCGCCTGAGACTTGCCTTGGGGGCAAGCGCTTTCCTACTGGCGACGGCCGTCGTCCCCGCACCTGCCCACGCCGAGGACGTCACGGACGTCACCGACTACGCGATCACCGTCGATCCGTCTACGCAGGGTGCCGCGATCGACAAGACGATGTACGGCGTCTTCTTCGAGGACATCAACCGCGCGGCCGACGGCGGCCTGTACGCCGAGCTCGTGCAGAACCGGTCCTTCGAGTACTCCACCGACGACAACACGTCGTACACCCCGCTGACCGGTTGGACGGTCGCCGGTACGGCCCAGGTGGTGAACGACGCCGGCCGCCTCAACGAGACCAACCGCAACTACCTTTCCCTGGCGGCCGGTTCGTCCGTCACGAACGCCGGTTACAACACCGGCATCGCCGTCGAGGACGGCAAGAAGTACGACTTCTCGGTGTGGGCCCGCGCCGACAGCGGCACCACGCTCACCGTGAGCCTCCAGGACACCGGCGGCACGCTGGCGACTGCACACCAGGTGAAGGTGAGGAAGAACGGCTGGGCGCAGTACCGGGCGGGGTTCACCGCGACCCGCACCAGCACCGCCGGCCGCCTCACCGTCGCCTCCTCCGACGCGACCGCCCTCGACATGGTGTCTCTCTTCCCCCGCGACACCTACAAGCACGAGCCGAACGGCCTGCGCAAGGACCTCGCCGAGAAGGTCGCCGCCCTGCACCCGGGCTTCGTGCGCTTCCCCGGCGGCTGCCTGGTCAACACCGGTTCCATGGACGACTACAGCGCCGCTTCCGGCTACCAGCGCAAGCGCTCGTACCAGTGGAAGGACACCGTCGGCCCGGTCGAGACCCGCGCCACGAACTCCAACTTCTGGGGCTACAACCAGAGTTACGGTCTCGGCTACTACGAGTACTTCCGCTTCGCCGAGGACATCGGCGCGATGCCGCTGCCCGTCGTACCGGCCCTGGTGACCGGCTGCGGCCAGAACAAGGCCGTCGACGACCCGGCGCTGCTCAAGCGGCACATCCAGGACACCCTGGATCTCGTCGAGTTCGCCAACGGGCCCGTGACGTCGAAGTGGGGCAGGCTGCGCGCCGAGATGGGCCACCCCAAGCCGTTCCACCTCACCCACATCGAGGTCGGCAACGAGGAGAACCTCCCCACCGAGTTCTTCGCCCGCTTCACCCAGTTCCGTACGGCGATCGAGGCCAAGTACCCGTACATGACCGTGATCTCCAACGCGGGCCCGGACGACAGCGGTTCGACCTTCGACACGGCCTGGCAGCTCAACAAGGACGCCAAGGTCGACATGGTCGACGAGCACTACTACAACAGCCCGCAGTGGTTCCTGCAGAACAATGACCGCTACGACTCCTACGACCGCACCGGCCCGAAGGTCTTCCTCGGCGAATACGCCTCCGGCGGCAACGCGTTCAAGAACGGCCTCGCCGAAGCGGCGTACATGACCGGCCTGGAACGCAACGCGGACGTCGTGAAACTCGCCTCCTACGCACCGCTGTTCGCCAACGAGGACTACGTCCAGTGGCGCCCGGACCTGGTGTGGTTCAACAACCACGCGTCCTGGGGCTCCGCCAACTACGAGGTCCAGAAGCTGTTCATGAACAACGCCGGCACGCGCGTGGTGCCGTCGACGGCCACCGGCACACCCTCACTCGCCGCCCCGATCTCCGGCGCGGTCGGCCTGTCGACCTGGGCGACGAGCGCGGCGTACGACGATGTGAAGGTGACCGGCGCCGACGGGACGTCGCTGCTGAGCGACGACTTCTCCGGTGACGCCTCCCGGTGGACCCATACGGGAGGCGGGAGTTGGAGCCTTGAGGACGGGCAGTACGTCCAGACCGACACCGCCGCCGAGAACACCATGGTCTCTGCGGGCGACCCGGCCTGGCACGACTACGACCTGCATGTGAAGGCCACCAAGAAGGCAGGGAAAGAAGGCTTCCTGGTCGCGTTCGGCGTCAAGGACACCGGCAACTACTACTGGTGGAACCTGGGCGGCTGGAACAACACCCAGACCGCCGTGGAACAGGCAGTGGACGGCGGCAAGTCGACGCTGATCGCCAAGCCGGGGACCATCGAGACGGGCCGCGCCTACGACGTCGACGTCAAGGTGAGGGGCCGTCAGGTCACCCTGTACCTCGACGGGCAGGAGTGGGGAAGCTTCGCCGACGACAAGCCGGCCGAGCCGTTCCGTCAGGTCGTCACGAAGGACGCGAGGACCGGTGACCTGATCGTCAAGGTCGTCAACGACCAGTCCTCGGCGGCCCGTACGGTGATCGACCTGGGCGGTGCGAAGGCCGCCTCCAAGGCGAAGGTCACCACGCTCGCCGCCGCGCCCGACGCGGTGAACAGCGAGACGGCGACCGCGGTCGCGCCGGTCGTGTCCACCTTCAAGGGGGTCGCGGACAGGTTCAGTTACACCTTCCCGGCGAACTCCGTCACGTTCCTGAGAATCCGGCAGAAGTAGCAACTGCCCGAGAATCAGGCGGAGGTGGCTCCGGCCTGGGTGTCCGGCGTGGGCTGCTGTCCCAGCGGCAGCAGCCCACGCTCGGCGAAGACCTTCTTCGCGGCGAAGGTCGCGTTGAGCGCCTTGGGGATGCCGCAGTACACGGCGGAGTGCGTGAGGGCCTCGATGATCTCCTCGGGTGTGAGGCCCACGTTCAGTGCCGCGTTCACGTGCACGTCGAGCTGGGCCTCGCAGCCGCCGAGCGCGGTGAGCATGCCCAGCGTCACCAACTGGCGGTCGCGCGGGGCGAGTCCGGGACGGTCGTAGATCTCGCCGAAGGCCCAGGCGACGACCTGGTGGCCCAGTTCGGGGTTGATGTCGGCGAGCGAGTCGACGACCCGCTGCCCGGCCTCGCCGTCGACCCGCTTCAGGACTTCCAGGCCGTGGGAGAAACGCTCTTCACGGGTGGTGCTCGCGCTCATGTCAGCTCATCCGATCCCGGCCGCTCGTGCTCGACCTCGTCGAGGAGCAGCTGTTGGTAGTGGTCGATCTTGTCGTCCAGCGCGGACGCGTTGCGGCGCAACGCCCTGATCCGGTCGGCCAGTTCGGCACGGTGCTCACGGAGCATCGCCAGCCGGTCGGCGACCGTGACGTCCCCCGCCGCCCGCAGCCCCGCGAACCTCTGCATGTCGGCGATCGACATGCCCGTCTCGCGCAGCCGCAGCAGAAACTCCAGCCAGGCCAGGTCCGCCGCCTGATACCGCCGTTGATTGCCGGTGGTCCTGCCGACCCGCTCGATGAGTCCGGCCTTCTCGTAGTAGCGCAACGTGTCGTGCGAGAGGCCGGTGCGCTCGGCGACCTGGGCGATGGTGAGGGTGGGTTCCCGGTCCCGGGTGAAGGGCTTCGGGGGGTGTCCGCTGCTCATGAACACAACGGTAGAACCTGGAGCGCACTCCAGGTCAAGCCCGGCCGGGGATCTCTGCGGACGCGCGAGCGTGCCCGGCGTCCGAGCTGTTGGATCAAGCTTGACCTGGGGATTACCCGGCCCGCGCACCTGTCCTCCCTCTGGGGAGGGGGTTCGCGAGGGGGATGCCACGCGCCGCGCAGGAGGGGTTGGACGAGCTGGGGCAGCAGCCCGATCTCTACTGCCGCCCAGCCCTCGGGCTCCTCCGTGCCCGGCACCATCAGCCCGGGGAGAAGCCGCGCCAGGAGACAGAGCGAGGGATGCACGAGCGACGCCACCCAGACGTTGTGCGTGACGTGCGCCAGGACGCCGGCGCCGACCTCAAGGCCCAGGAACACCACCGTCACGCGCACCAGGTGCCACGCGACCAGGCCCACCGGTCGGCCCCGCCTCGGTATTCGCCCGGTCACCACACCCCCCACCGTCGACGGCCATCGATCACTGGACGTCGCGATCCTGTGTGCATACCCACTCACTCGGATTGCATAAACGTGCAGCGAAACGTATAGTCATGCCATCGAAGAGGAGGGTTCCATGGCGGTACGTGCGGCAGTGGCCGGAGCGAGTGGATACGCGGGCGGGGAACTGCTGCGTCTGCTCCTGGCGCACCCCGGGGTCGAGATCGGTGCCCTGACCGGCAACTCCAACGCCGGACAGAAACTCGGCGCGCTGCAACCGCATCTGCTGCCGCTCGCCGACCGGGTCCTCCAGGAAACCACCCCCGAAATCCTCGCCGGGCACGACGTCGTCTTCCTCGCGCTGCCGCACGGGCAGTCCGCCGCCGTCGCCGAGCAGCTCGGCCCGGACGTCCTCGTCGTCGACATGGGCGCCGACTTCCGGCTCAAGGGCGCGGCCGACTGGGAGAAGTTCTACGGCTCCGCGCACGCCGGTACCTGGCCCTACGGCCTGCCCGAACTCCCGGGCGCACGCGCCGCGTTGGAGGGGTCCAAGCGCATCGCCGTGCCCGGTTGCTATCCGACGGCCGCCTCCCTCGCGCTCTTCCCGGCGTACGCCGCGGGGCTCGCCGAGAACGAGGCCGTGATCGTCGCCGCCTCCGGCACCTCCGGCGCAGGCAAGGCACCGAAGGCACACCTCCTCGGCAGCGAGGTCATGGGCTCCATGTCGCCGTACGGCGTCGGCGGCGGGCACCGGCACACCCCCGAGATCATCCAGAACCTCGGCGCGGCGGGCGGCGAGCCGGTCACCGTGTCCTTCACGCCCACCCTCGCGCCGATGCCCCGCGGCATCCTCGCCACGTGCAGCGCCAAGGCCAGGCCCGGTGTCACCGGCGAGTCCGTGCGCGCCGAGTACGAGAAGGCCTTCGCCGACGAGCCCTTCGTGTTCCTGCTCCCCGAGGGGCAGTGGCCCGCGACGGCGTCCGTCTACGGTTCCAACGCCGTTCAGGTGCAGGTCGCGTACGACGAGGCCGCGGGACGCATCATCGCGATCAGCGCCATCGACAATCTGACCAAGGGCACCGCGGGCGGTGCCGTACAGAGCATGAACCTCGCCCTCGGGCTCGACGAGTCCACCGGGCTGACCACGATCGGAGTCGCGCCGTGAGTGTGACGGCAGCACAGGGATTCACGGCCGCGGGCATCGCCGCCGGGATCAAGGAGAACGGCAACCCGGACCTGGCCCTCGTGGTCAACACCGGGCCCCGCCTCGCCGCCGCGGGCGTCTTCACCTCCAACCGCGTCAAAGCCGCGCCGGTCCTCTGGTCCGAGCAGGTGCTCAAGGGCGGCAAGGTCTCCGCCGTGATCCTCAACTCCGGTGGCGCCAACGCCTGTACGGGTCCGAAGGGCTTCCAGGACACGCACGCCACCGCCGAGAAGGTCGCCGACACACTCGGGCTGAACGCCGCCGAGGTCGCCGTCGCCTCCACCGGGCTCATCGGACTCCTGCTCCCGATGGACAAGCTCCTGCCGGGAGTCGAGGCCGCCGCCGGTCAACTCTCCGAGCACGGGGGCGAGAAGGCCGCCATCGCCATCAAGACCACCGACAGCGTGCACAAGACCGCCGTCGTGACCACCAAGGCCGGCTGGACCGTCGGCGGAATGGCCAAGGGTGCCGGCATGCTCGCCCCCGGCCTCGCCACCATGCTCGTCGTCCTCACCACCGACGCCGACGTCGAAACCGACGTACTGGACAAGGCACTTCGGGCCGCCACCCGCACCACCTTCGACCGGGTCGACTCGGACGGCTGCATGTCCACCAACGACACCGTGCTGCTGCTCGCCTCCGGCGCCTCCCAAGTCACCCCGGAACACGCCGAGTTCGCCGAAGCCGTGCGCGCCGTGTGCGACGACCTCGGGCAGCAGCTCATCCGCGACGCCGAAGGTGCCAGCAAGGACATCAAGGTCGAGATCGTCAACGCCGCGAGCGAGGACGACGCTGTGGAGGTGGGCCGTTCCATCGCCCGCAACAACCTCCTCAAGTGCGCCATCCACGGCGAAGACCCCAACTGGGGACGGGTGTTGTCCGCGATCGGCACGACCAAGGCCGCTTTCGAGCCGGACCAGCTCAACGTCGCCATCAATGGTGTGTGGGTCTGCAAGAACGGGGGCGTCGGCGAGGACCGCGACAAGGTCGACATGCGCTACCGCGAGGTGCACATCGTCGCCGACCTCGCCGCCGGGTCCGAGACCGCGACGATCTGGACCAACGACCTCACCGCGGACTACGTCCACGAGAACAGCGCGTACTCGTCATGAGCACTACCCGCAAGCACACCGCGCTGCCCAAGGCGCAGATCCTCATCGAGGCGCTGCCCTGGCTGACCCGGCACAACGGAAAGACCGTCGTCATCAAGTTCGGCGGCAACGCCATGATCGACGAGGACCTGAAGGCCGCGTTCGCCCAGGACGTCGTGTTCCTGCATCACGCGGGACTCAAGCCCGTCGTCGTGCACGGCGGCGGCCCGCAGATCAGCGCCGCCCTCGACCGGCACGGCATCGTCAGCGAGTTCAAGGCCGGCCTGCGCGTCACCACCGAGGACGCCATGGACGTCGTACGGATGGTCCTCGCGGGGCAGGTTCAGCGTGAGCTGGTCGGGCTGCTCAACCACCACGGGCCGCTCGCCGTCGGGTTGACCGGCGAGGACGCGCACACCATCACCGCCACCAAGCATCTGCCCGAGATCGACGGGGAGTTGGTCGACATCGGGCGGGTTGGTGAGATCACCGCGATCGACACCGGCGCGATCGAGGCACTGCTCGCCGACGGCCGTATCCCGGTCGTCTCGTCGATCGCCAGGAGCGAGGACGACGGACATGTCTACAACGTCAATGCTGATACGGCTGCTGCGGCACTCGCTGCTGCGCTGGGGGCGGAGACCCTCATGGTCCTCACGGACGTCGAGGGTCTCTACGAGGACTGGCCCAACAGCGACGAGGTGATCAGCCGCCTCACCGCCACCCAACTGGAGAAGCTGCTCCCGGAGTTGAGCTCCGGAATGGTGCCGAAGATGGAGGGCTGTCTGCACGCCGTGCGCAACGGCGTGACCACCGCCCGCGTCATCGACGGCCGGGTTCAGCACGCGATCCTGCTGGAGATCTTCACCGACGAGGGCGTCGGCACGATGGTCGTGCCGGACGAGCTGCCCGACCCGAAGCCCGCCAAGAAGAAGTCCGCGAAGAAGTCGGGCAAGAAGCAGGGGGATGCCGTATGACCGCGAATGAGGAGCTGACCCAGCGGTGGCAGGGGTCGCTCATGAACAACTACGGCACCCCCAAGCTCCCCCTCGTCCGCGGCGCCGGCGCCAGGCTGTGGGACGCCGACGGCAACGAGTACACCGACTTCGTCGGCGGTATCGCGGTCAACGCCCTCGGCCACGCCCACCCGGCGATCGTCGAGGCCGTCAGCAAGCAGATCGCCGAACTCGGCCACGTCTCCAACCTGTTCATCGCCGAACCGCCCGTCGCCCTCGCCGAACGGCTCCTTGAGCGCTTCGGCCGGGACGGCAAGGTGTTCTTCTGCAACTCCGGCGCCGAGGCCAACGAAGGCGCCTTCAAGATCGGCCGCCTGACGGGCCGTCAGCACATGGTCGCCACCGAAGGCGGCTTCCACGGCCGGACGATGGGCTCCCTCGCGCTCACCGGCCAGCCCGCCAAGCAGGAGCCGTTCCTGCCGCTGCCCGGCGATGTCACGCACGTGCCCTACGGCGACGCGCAGGCCCTCGCCGCCGCCGTCACCGACGAGACCGCGCTCGTCATCATCGAGCCGATCCAGGGCGAGAACGGGGTGGTCGTACCGCCCGCCGGATACCTGAAGGCGGCCCGCGCGATCACCGCCGCGCACGGCGCGCTGCTGGTCCTGGACGAAGTGCAGACCGGAGTCGGCCGTACCGGGCACTGGTTCGAGTACCAGGCCCACGAAGGCGTCCTGCCCGATGTCGTGACCCTCGCGAAGGGGCTCGGCGGCGGGCTGCCGCTCGGCGCCACCGTCGCCTTCGGGCGCGCGGCCGAGCTGCTCCAGCCGGGCCAGCACGGCACGACGTTCGGCGGCAACCCGGTCGCCTGCGCCGCCGGACTCGCCGTACTCGACACCATCGCGAACGAGGGGCTGCTGGAGAACGTCAAGCGGCAGAGCGAGAAGCTGCGGGACGGAATCGAGGGCGCCGACGGCAGTTCTCGTCACCCGTTGATCGATTATGTCCGGGGCGCGGGCCTCCTCCTGGGTATCGTGCTCACCGAGCCGCTCGCGCCCCAGGTGCAACAGGCGGCTCAGGACGCCGGCTTCCTGGTCAACGCGCCCGCCCCCGATGTCGTACGGCTGATGCCACCGCTGAACCTCGGCGACGACGAGGCGGACGCGTTCCTCCGGGCGCTGCCCGGGGTCCTGGACGTGGCCAAGGGGGACGGATGATCCGGAGAATGAGTCGACGATGAGTCAGGCGCAGGAGCACGAGCACACCGCAGGGCCGGCCGTGCCGCAGACCCGCACCGCCCGCCACCGCCGGATCGTGGACATCCTCAACCGGCAACCGGTGCGTTCCCAGAGCCAGTTGGCGAAGCTGCTGGCCGACGACGGGCTGAGCGTCACCCAGGCGACGCTCTCCCGGGACCTGGACGAGCTGAACGCGGTGAAGATCCGCAACAACGACGGCGACCTCATCTACGCGGTACCGAGCGAGGGCGGCTTCCGCACCCCGCGCGTGCCACTGGGGGAGTCGGCGAAGGAGGAGCGGATGCGGCGGCTCTCCTCCGAGCTGCTGATCTCCGCGGAGGCCTCCGCCAACCTCGTGGTCCTGCGCACCCCGCCGGGCGCCGCCCAGTTCCTCGCCTCGGCGATCGACCAGGCGGAACTCCAGGACATCCTCGGCACGATCGCCGGCGACGACACGCTCCTGCTGATCAGCCGGGACCCGCTCGGCGGGCAGGCCCTCGCGGACCATCTGCTGCGGCTGGCGCAGAACGACCACTGACGTACGCGAAAAAGACTGATACAGACCAACGAGTCGGGGGTGCACCGGAGTTGTCCGGTGCACCCCCGACTCGCATGGGGCTTCAGCCGAGTCTGGCCGCGAGGCCGCCCGTGCAGCGCACCTCGTCGCCCGCCGTGATGAGCAGGGCTTCCACGTCCGGGAGTGATTCCAGCCAGGCCAGACCCTCCCGCGAACCCATCGCGAACGCGGCCGTGGCCCAGCAGTCGGCCCAGGTCAGACGCGGTGCCACGACCGTGACGGCGACCAGGTCCGTCACCGCAGACTTGCCGGTGCTCGGGTCCACGATGTGCGCCCCGCGCTCCGCCGTACCGGAGGTGGCCACGGCCAGCTCGTCGGTGCCCGCAGCCGAGATCACGGCCGCGAGACCGCCCGGGCGGAGCGGATCGGAGACGCCGACCCGCCAGGGGCGGTGCGGTCCCGGCGTACCGAACATCTGGACATCGCCGCCGCCGTTGACGCTGACCCCGCTCACCCCGGCCGCCGCCGCGAGCAGCTCGGCCGCGCGCTCGGCGGCCCAGCCCTTCACGATGCCGGTCGGGTCGAGCTGTCCCTCGTACGTGGTGCTGAACCAGCCGGCGCTCACCCGCTCCGCCTCGGTGCCCAGCTCCAGCACCTCGGCGACCTCGGCGTCGCACTCGGCCAGGGTCAGCTCGCCGCGGGCCAGCCGGGAGACCTGACTGTCGTCGCGGTAGGTGCTGAACACCTCGTTGACGCGGTGCAGTTGGGCGACCGCCCGCTCCAGCGCGGCCCGGACGGCCTCGGGCTCCCCGCCGCGGATGTCGAAGGAGAACACCGTCCCCATGACCTCCTCGGCGTGCCGCAGTTCGGCGGGAGCCGCCGCGGGATCGGTCACCGTGTCAGCCACCGGCCTTGTCCAGTGCCGACTGCAGGGACTGCTTGTAACCGCCGCTCGTGTACGACGCACCCGACACGGAGTCGATGGTCGCGCTCCCGGCCGCCACGGCCTCCTGGTTGAGCTTCGGGATCGCCAGCGCGGTCTTCTGGTCGCTGGTGCCGCCCTTGGGCGCCTGGACGGCCTCGGCCTTGGTGATCTTGCCGTTCGCGACGGTGATCCGGACCTGGACGGGCCCGTACTCGGTCGTCGCGACATCACCGGTGACGGTCTTGGCCTGGGCTGCCTGGCCCGACCCGGCGGCCGAACTCTTGGACGGGGCAGCGGTGTTGGCGCCGGCGGCCTTCATCTTGTCGATGGCCGACTGCAACGACTGCTTGTAGCCGCCGCTGGTGTACGTCGCCCCGGACACGGACGTGATGTCCGCGCTCTGCGTGGCGACGACCTCCTGGTTGAGCTTGGGCACGGACAGCGCGGTCTTCTGGTCGCTGGTGCCGCCCTTGGGTGCCTGCACGGCCTCGGCCTTGGTGATCTTGCCGTTGGCGACCGTCAGGCGTACCTGGACGACCCCGTACTGGGTCTGGGCGGCGGCGCCCGTGACCGTCGAGGTCCCGGCCGCCGCGGCACCGCCCTGGGGCGACTCCTGTGCGGCGGCGGTCTCCTGGGCCGCCGCGCCCTGCGCGGACGCCGAGGAGGAGTCGGTCGCCGGCTTCAGGGAGAGCAGCAGAACGATCCCGGACACGGTGGCGGCGCTCGCGAGCAGAACACGCCGGATGGGGTGGCTCTTCTTCATTGCTCCTGACTCCCGTCGCTCACATCTCGAACGACTCGTGATGGATACGGCGGGCGGGGACCCCCGCGCCGCGCAGTGCTTCGTAGACCGACTGCGCGAAGCCGGGCGGCCCGCACATGAAGACGTCGTGGTTGTCGATGTCGGAGATCTTCCGCCGCAGGGACTCCGCCGAGATGTCGGGGCGTTCCCCGCCGGGACTGTTGACCGCGTACATCAGCCGGGCGCCGCGCTCGTCGGCGATCTTCGCCAACTCGTCCCACAGCGCCAGGTCCTGGGTGGTGTTGGCCCGGTAGAGCAGCGTGATGTCACCGGCGGCTCCCGGCAGCGTCTCGAACAGCGCCCGCATCGGCGTGATGCCGACGCCGCCCGCGACCAGCAGCACCTTGCCGCGGGTGCGCCGCTGCGAGGTCAGCGCGCCGTACGGGCCCTCGGCCCACACCTTGGTGCCGGGCCGCAGTTCGCGCAGCCGGGCGCTGTGGTCGCCGATCGCCTTGACCGTGATCCGCAGCATGTTCGGGCGGGGCGCCGCCGACAGCGAGTAGGGGTGCGAGCTGAACCGCATGCCCGGAGCCAGGAACCGCCAGCGGAAGAACTGCCCCGCCTCCGCGCCGATCCGGTGCAGCTTGCGCCCGCTGATCAGCACCGACACGATGCCGGGCGTCTCCTCGATGACAGCCTCGACCCGCATCCGGTGCCGCATGTTGAGGCGGATCGGGGTGAGGATCCGGTACCAGACCACCAGCGCGGTGACCGTGCCGTAGAGCCCGTACCAGACCGTCTTGGCGACCGGCGTCAGCGCGAAGTCGTTGCCGGTGGTGATCTGGTGCCAGAAGGTGAAGAACACCGCCGCGTACGTCAGCAGATGCACGTGGTACCACATGTCGTACGGCAGCCTGCGGCGGACGGCGCCGATCGACGAGAGGCCGATGAGCAGGAACAGGCCCGTGCCGATCGCGGCCTTGCCCATGTCGGGCAGCTGGTTCACGGAGTCGATGGTCTGCTGGACGATGTCGCTCAGCGTCTTGCCCGCCTGGAGGGCGTAGCCCCACATGATGAGGAAGACGTGCGCGAAGACCAGACAGAGCGTGTAGCGGCCGCTCATCGCGTGCCAGCGGGCCACCCGGTCGGAGCCGACCCGGCGTTCCAGGGCGGGCACCCGGGCCATCTGCAGCACGACGAGTGCCATCAGATAACCGGCCAACAGGCCTGTGATACGGCCCGCGTTGAGGATCTTGCCGTTCTGGTCGGCGATGGACGGCGTGTTGTGCCACCACAGCCACAGCACCCCGACCGCGCCCGCCCAGACGGCGAGCAGCAGCAGGGTCGCTGGGGAGCGGCGCGGGCGGATGCGGCGCATCGTCTGTCGGCGGGCGGCACGTCCGCCTGCGAGCGTGGTGGTCACGGTTCCTCCGTGGACGGGGCAAGGGGGGTGGGCTGGTCCCTTGGCCCTGAAGTACGTGCCGTTGCGCCTGTGCGTTCAGAGTCCCGCGGAGTCCAGTGCGGACTGGAGTGACTGGCGGTAACCGTCACTTGTGTAGGTGGCCCCCGAGACCGTGTCGATGCTCGCGCTCTGCGCGGTCAGCACCTCGCGCCGCAACTCCGGCAGGGCATAGGAGTTGATCTCCTGGTCGCGCGGGTTGTCCGACGGCGACTGGACCGCGGTGACGTCGGTGATCTTGCCGCTCTTCACGGTGATCTTCACCTGCACGGGACCCCAACGGGTCTGCGCGGTCTCACCGGTGACGGTCTTGGTGCCGGTGGCGGTCGAACCGCCGGAACCGGAACCGGTAGCGGAACTGGAGGAGCTGCTCGACGGCGCGGTCGCGGGCGACGCCGCTATCTCGGGCGCGGTGTGCGGCTTCAGCGCCAGCAGCATCACCAGACCGGACGCGGTGACCGCGCTCGCCAGCACGATCCGGCGCAGCGGACGGTTCTTCTTCAACGGATGCACGACGGCCTCACAGCTCGAACGACTCGTGGTGGATACGGCGGTCCGGCACACCGGCGGTGCGCAGCGCCCCGTACAGGTCCTGGGCGAAGGCGTGCGGACCGCAGATGTACACGTCGTGCCCGGCGAGATCGGGCACGGCCTCACGCAGCGCCGCCGCACCGAGCGAAGGCCGTTGCCCCTGCGGCCCGTTGAGCGCGTACAGCACCTTCGCCCCGCGCCACTGCGCGATCGCCTCCAACTCGGCGCCCAGCGCCAGGTCCTGGGCCGTACGCGCCCGGTACAGCAGCGTCACCTCGCCGGGCAGCGTCTCGAACAGCGCCCGCAGCGGGGTGATCCCGACCCCGGCCGCGATCAGCAACGACCGCTGCCCGGTGCGCCGTTGGGCGGTCAGCGAGCCGTACGGCCCCTCCGCCCACACCCGGGCACCCGGCCGCAGCAACGGCACGGCCGCGCTGTGGTCACCGAGCGCCTTGACCGTGATCCGCAGCAGGTCCCGGCGGGGCGGCGCCGACAACGAGTACGGCGTCGACGTCCAGCCCATCCCCTCGCCGAAGAACCGCCAGCGGAAGAACTGCCCCGCCTCCGCCCCGAGTTCGTCGACATGCCGCCCGCGTACGACCACGGAGTACACGCCCGGAGCCTCCCGGTGCACCGACTCGACCCGCAGACGGTGCCGCAGGTTGAGCCGCACCGGGGCGAGGATCCGGTACCAGAGGACGAGGGCCGCGACCCCGAGGTACAGGCCGTACCAGGCGGCCGTGGCTCCGGCGTGGCCGTTGAACTCGTTGCCCAGGCTGATCTGGTGGAAGAAGGTCAGGAACACGGCGACGTACGTGAGGAGATGGACGTAGTACCAGAACTCGTAACTCAGCCTGCGGCGCGCGGCGCGGGCCGAGGTGATGCCGACCGCGAACAGGATGACCGCACCGAACGTCGCCTTCAGCATGTCCGGGTAGTCCAGGACCACGGTGACCGTCTCGTGCACGATCGAGGCACGGTCCTGGGCCGCGTAGCCGAGCAGGATGAACACGACGTGCACGACCAGCAGGCAGACCGTGTAGCGGCCGGCCATCGCGTGCCAGCGCGCCACCCGGTCCGAGCCGACCCGCCGCTCCAGCAGCGGCACCCGCGCCATCAGACCCACGAGCACCGCACAGGCGTACCCGCACAGCAGGCCGGCCATCCGCCCGACCCCGGTCAGCCAGCCCGCGGCCCCGACGACCGATCCGGTGTCCGCCCACCAGAGGGCGACCGCGGCCGCCGCTCCGGCCCACAGCAGCCCGAGCACCGCGCCCGCCGGCGAACGCCGGGGAGCCGGCGCCACAGGCGGTGCCGTCCGCCGTTCGTACACGGTGGTCATGTGTGTGTCCTTTCACCCGTCCTGCACACAACTGTGGGGGCCGAACCTCTGAGGGATCTCTGAGCGGGCGCCTTTCTCAGCTTTCTCAGAGGAAACTCAGAGCCGCTCACGGCGGCCGAGGGCGCCGCGAGGAGAGATGCTGGTAAACGCCATGAACACGACCCGCTCCGGCCGACCGGCCCTCACCCGCCCCGACGGCACCCCCGTGCGCGTCCTCGTCGTCGACGACGACCCCGACCTCGCCGAGGTGCTGTCCGGCGCCCTGCGCTACGAGGGCTGGGAGGTCCGCGCGGCCGGTGACGGCGCCTCCGCGCTCGTCGGCGCGCGCGAGCTGCGGCCCGACGCCGTCGTCCTCGACGTGATGCTCCCGGACACCGACGGCTTCGCCGTGCTGCGCTCCCTGCACGAGGTGAAGCCCGACGTCTGCGTGCTCTTCCTCACCGCCCGGGACACGGTCGAGGACCGCATCGCCGGCATCACCGCGGGCGGCGACGACTACGTCACCAAACCCTTCAGCCTGGAGGAGGTCGTCGCCCGGCTGCGCGGACTGCTGCGCCGCGCCGGCATGGCCCGCCAGCAGGAGGAGGGCCCCCGGATGACCGTCGGGGACCTGGTCATGGACGAGGAGGCCCGCGAGGTCACCCGGGCCGGCGATCTCGTCGAGCTGTCACCGACCGAGTTCGAACTGCTCCGCTTCCTCATGCGCAACCCGCGCCGCGTCCTCAGCAAGGCCCAGATCCTCGACCGCGTCTGGTCCTACGACTTCGGCGGCCAGGCCCATGTCGTCGAGCTGTACATCTCGTACCTGCGCAAGAAGGTGGACGCGGGCCGCGCCCCCATGATCCACACCGTGCGCGGGGCCGGGTACGTGCTCAAGCCGGTCGTGTGATGGGCCGGGGACTGCGGGCCGTCGGGCGCCGGCTGGGGCGGATGCCCCGGCCGCACACCCTGCGGGCGCGCCTCACGGCGGGTCTGGTGGTGCTGCTCGCGGTCAGCTGCGCGGCCGTCGGGGTCGCCGCGGTGATCGAGCTGGACGGCTTCCTCACCAGTCGCCTGGACCAGCAGCTGACCGAGGTCGGGACCCAGTTCCCGGCCAGCCTGGAGCACAAGGGCCAGACGCTGACCGACCACGACGCCGACGACCGGGAACGCGGCGACACCCGCAGGCAGGCACCGGGCACGTTCGGCGCCCGTCTGGTCGACGGCACCGTCACCAACGCGGCGGTCGTGCCCGCCCACAAGGACGACGCCACGGCGGACCTGAAGGTCGCCCTGACCGCGCGGGACCGGCGGGCACTCGCCGCGGTCCGGGTCGACGGCCGGGCGCACACCATCTACCTCTCGTCCCTCGCCCGGTACCGGGTTCTCGCCTCCGCGGGCCGGGACGGCGACGTGATGATCACCGGGCTCCCGCTGGAGTCGGTGGAGGCCGCCGTCCACCGGCTGGAGGCGGTCGCCGCCATCGTCTTCGGCGCCGCTCTCCTGGTCACCGGCTTCGCGGGCGCGCTCTGGGTGCGCTGGTCGCTACGACCGCTCAGCCGCGTCGCCGCCACGGCCACCCGGGTCAGCGAACTCCCGCTGGCCAGCGGCGAGGTGACCCTGCCGCCCCGGGCACCCGAGTCCGACCCGCGCAGCGAGGTGGGCCGCGTCGCCGGTGCCTTCAACCGCATGCTCGGCCATGTCGAGGACGCGCTCACCCACCGGCACGCCAGCGAGGAACGGCTGCGCAGCTTCGCGGCCGACGCCAGCCACGAACTGCGCACACCGGTGGCGTCGATCCGGGGCCACGCCGAACTCGCCCTCCTCCACCCGGACCCCGTCCCGCCCAAGGTCACCCGGGCACTGGAGCGCATCGCGGCCGAGTCCGCCCGCATGGGCGTCATGGTCGACGAGATGCTCCTCCTCGCCCGCCTCGACGCGGGCCGCCCCCTCGAACGCCGCCCGGTCGACCTCACCCGCCTGGTCCTCGACGCCGTCGCCGACGCCCGCGCCGCCGGCCCCGACCACCGCTGGACCCTGGAACTCCCCGAGGAACCGGTCACGGTCACGGGCGACGCCCACCGCCTCCACCAGGTGTTGGCCAACCTGCTGGCCAACGCACGTCTGCACACACCTGTCGGTACGAAGGTGACGGTGACGGTGGAGGCGGAAACCGACGGCGGGGCGACCCGCCTGGTGGTCCACGACGACGGCCCGGGCGTCCCGGCGGAGGTCCAGCCGGGCGTCTTCGAACGCTTCACCCGCGCAGACCGCCGACGAACGGAGGG
>NZ_JBXVPZ010000210.1:0-16914 GCF_057961495.1 Streptomyces sp. P5F9
CCGTCCCCCTACCCATTCCCCCGTCAGGGGAGGTCGCATGATCCGCTCGTACCGCACGGCGACGGTGTTCTGTACGGCGGCCACGTTACTGGCCGCCGCTGCCTGTGACTCCAACTCCTCGTCCAAAAGCCCGAGTTCGGCCACGGACCACATCACCTACGTCACCGCCTTCGGTGCGGCGGGACGGGACGCCTTCGCCTGGGTGGCCGAGCAGAAGGGCTATTTCCGGCAGGCGGGAATCGACGTACAGATCGAACTCGGAAAGGCCACCGGCGAGAACCTCAAGGCCCTCGCCTCCGGAAATGCGCAGTTCACGAGTTTGGACTTCACCGGCGCGATGATCTCCGCAGGGGCCAAGAACTCCACGGCCTACCGCGACTTCCGCGCCGTACTCGCCATCCATCAGCGGACCCTCGTCTCCATCATGGCGATGCGGGGCTCGGGCATCACCACCCCGAAGGACCTCAAGGGCAAGCGGATCGCGGCCGCCGCCAACTCCGTGAACCAGCTGCTCTTCCCCGGCTACGCCAGGCTCGCCGGTATCGACTCCGCCGGAATCCACTGGATCGCGGTCCAGCCCGTCCAGTTGGGCCCGGCCCTCGCGAGCGGAAAGGCCGACGCGCTCAGTACGTTCCTGATCGGCCGGCCCACCATCGAGAAGGCCACCGTGCAGGCCAGGTCGAAGCGCGTCGTGGTGTTCCCCTACAGCACCTACCTGCCCGACCTCTACGGCAACGCCACCGTCACCACGGCCTCCATCGCCGCGAAGAAACCGGACCTGGTCAAGCGCTTCCGCACCGCTCTGCTCAAGGGGCTGAAGTACACGATCCAACACCCCGACGAGGCCGGGAAGTTGCTGCACGCCAAGCACCCGGAGACAGACGCCACGGCCGCGACCGCGGAGATCAAGCTGATGACGCCGTCCGTGACGGCCGAGGGCGAGTCGTCCATCGGCACGATCACCGAGGCGCGGATGCGGCGTGCCATCACCAGCCTTCAGAACGCCGGTGTCATCCAGCCGGGGATGACGCCGCAGGACGTCGTCGACTTCGCGGCGATGAAGGGGAGTTGACGGACTTGGAGACCCCGCTCCCGTACGTCTTCGACAACGACCACCCGGAGGCCGTCGACCGGCACGGTCAACTCCCCGCGATCCTCGACGAGTTCACGATCTCGCGGCTGTCGTCCCTCGGCGACCTGACCGGCCGGCGCTGTCTGGAGACCGGTGCAGGAGGCGGCAGCATCGCCGCCTGGCTCGCCCGCGCGACGGGACCGACCGGGCGGGTACTGGCCACCGACGTCAACACCCGTCATCTGCCGCCGAGTCCGCCGTACGACGTGCTGGTGCACGACCTGGAGAGCGAACCGGTGCCGGCCGGGCCGTGGGACGTGATCCACGCCCGGCTGGTGCTGCTGCACCTGCCCGGACGGGAGGCCGTTCTCCGGAGGTTCGCGGCGGCGCTCGCACCCGGTGGCGCGCTGGTGGTGGAGGACTTCGAGACGACCTTCCGCAAGCTGGTGCTGGCCGCCCCGACCCCGGAGGCGGCCGAACTGGTTGACCGCTACCACGAGTTGCTCGTCGAAC
Organism: Streptomyces sp. P5F9; assembly: GCF_057961495.1. Classification (NCBI taxonomy): domain Bacteria; kingdom Bacillati; phylum Actinomycetota; class Actinomycetes; order Kitasatosporales; family Streptomycetaceae; genus Streptomyces; species Streptomyces sp. P5F9. Next base: position 1,586 of record NZ_JBXVPZ010000210.1, read on the forward strand.
GTGTCCTGCCCGCCCACGGCAACGACCCCACCTGGGCGGGCCGGGTGCCCGCCGCCATGCTGGAGGCGGGCCTGACCGACGTGGACACCGTGATCCAGGCCCGGTCCTGGCCGGGCGGCACCGCGGGCGCGCTGCTGATCGCCGCGAACATCGCGCAGGCGCGGGAGGACTTCCTGGCGGCCGGCATGACGGAGGCCCAACTCGACGAGCTGGACCGGCTGGTGGCCGATCCCCGGCTGCTGGTGCGCGGGCACTTCACCTACTCGACCATCGGCCGCAGGCCCGCCGCGTGAGACGCGTCCTGGCGGCGGGATCACCGGTCCTGGCGGCGATGTGCGCCCTGGCCGCGTGGTGGCTGGCGACCGTCGCCTTCGGCATCCGGCCGTTCCTGCTGCCGTCACCGCCCGACGTCGTCCGCGCCTTCGACCGGCTGCCCGGCTATCTCCTCCGGCAGACCTGGCAGACGTTCGCCGAGACGGCCGTCGGCTTCGGCCTGGCCGTGGGCGCCGGACTCGCGACCGCCGTCCTGCTCACCGCGTCCCGCGGCGTGGAACGCGCGGTCATGCCGCTCCTGGTAGCCGTCAACGCCGTGCCCAAGATCGCGGTGGCACCGCTCCTCGTCGTCTGGCTCGGCTTCGGGACCGCCCCGAAGGTGTTCATGGTGGCCCTGCTCGCATGGTTCCCCGTCGTGGTGTCGACCATGGCCGGACTGACCTCGGTCCCTCTGGAGCTGACCGAACTGGCCCATTCGCTCACCGCGTCCCGCTGGCAGACCTACCGCAAGCTCCGCATCCCCTGGGCCCTGCCCCAGGTCTTCACCGGCCTGCGTCTCGGCGTCACCCTGGCCGTCGTGGGCGCGGTCGTCGGCGAGTTCGCGGGCGGCGACCAGGGCCTCGGCTACGTCATCGTGGCCTCCGGCGGCAACGCCGACACGCCCCTCGCCTTCGCCGCGATGGCCCTGCTCAGCGCGATGAGCGTGCTCCTCTTCTACGTCGTCGTCCTCGCGGAGCGGGCGCTGCTGCCCTGGGCCCGCGAGACCACCGGCTGAGCGACCGTCCCCGCGGCCGCCGCGCGGCCCGTCGCCGCGACCCCCACGCGCCCTCCGCGTAACCAGTGCGTTTCGGACGTTAATTTCCGGGCCCAAAGGGTTGGCGTGAAACCGTCCCCTCGTTATCGTTCACCAACTTCACTCAATCGTTCGGCTGAACGAATAGCGACAAGGACGGTCGGTACATGTCCGACATCCACCACCCGGGCCGCCGGTCGGTGCTCGCCGCGGGCGTCGCCTCGGCCGCCGCGCTCGGCGGGTCCTGGCTGCTGACCGGCTGCAGTGGGGCGCAGGCCGCCCCCGTCCTGCCGGCCGCCGCCGAGAAGGGCGCCCCCGACCGCGGCGGCACCCTGCGCATCGCCCGGCCGCCCGCCTCCGACGCCGAGACCCTCGACCCTGCCAGCTCGCTGTCCGCGTACGAGTACCTGGGCGCCCTCTACAACCGGCTCGTCCGCGTCGCCGCGAACGGTGAGCTGGCCCCCGACCTCGCCGAGTCCTGGGAGACCGACGCCAAGGCCCGCACCTGGACCTTCCGCCTCCGCAAGGGTGTCGCCTTCCACAACGGCCGCGCCTTCACCTCCGCCGACGCCGCCTACACGCTGCGCCACATCCTCGACAAGGCGACGGCGTCCCCGCAGGCCGCGGTCCTCGCCCCGCTCATCGACCCCGCGAAGCTGGGCACGCCCGACGCCCACACCCTCGTCGTGCCGCTGAAGTCGCCGAACGCCGAGTTCCCGAGCCTGCTGACGCACTACAACTGCTACGTCATCCCCGACGACAGCGCGAAGTCCATCGGCCGCACCGGCATCGGCACCGGCCCCTTCAAGCTGGAGTCGTTCGCGCCCGCGGGCCCCGGCCGCGTCACCGCGTACAAGGACCACTTCGCGGGCCGCCCCGTCCTCGACACGGTCGCGTTCTACTCGGTCGCCGACATGTCGGCCCGCTCAAATGCCCTGCTGGCAGGGCAGGTTGACCTGCTCTCGCAGACCAACCTCGACTTCGCGACCGCCCGCGTGGTCGCCGCCTCCGACCGCGCCACCATCGCCCGTGTGAAGAACGCCCAGTGGTACGTCCTCCCGATGCTCACCACCGAGAAGCCCTTCACCGACGTCCGCGTCCGCCAGGCGATGAAGCTCGCCTACGACCCGGAGCACGTGGTGAAGGTCGCTCTCCAGGGCGCGGGCACCGCCGGCTGGGACAACCCCGTACCGCCGAGCGACCCCGCGTACATCTCCGCGCACCCCAAGCACGACCCGGAGAAGGCGAAGTACCTGCTGAAGCAGGCGGGCCACGAGGGCCTGGCGATGGACCTCTACACCTCGTCCTACGACCCGCTGTTCACGCCGATGGCGCTCGCCTACCAGGACTCGGCGAAGCGCGCCGGTATCCGGATCAAGGTCAAGACGGCCTCCGCGGACTCGTATTACACGCAGATCTGGATGAAGAAGCCGCTGATGGCGACCTATTGGTTCACCGGCCGACCCGTCGACCAGCTGTTCACCCAGATCTTCCGCAGCGGCTCCTCCTACAACGAGACCGCCTGGTCCGACAAGGAATTCGACGCGGTGCTCGACAGGGCCCGCGCCGAGATCGACGACACCAAGCGGCGCGAACTCTACGGCGAGGCGCAGACGTTGGTGATCGAGAGAGGCGGGGCGATGACCCCGATGTTCGCCGACCGGCTCGTCGGCATCTCCCGCAAGGTACGCGGATACGCCGAGCACGGCTTCGAGTTCGACTACCTGTCCATCGGCCTGAAGGGAGCCTGACGATGCTCTCCTTCATAACCCGCCGTATCGCGGCCGCAGTCGGCACCCTCTTCCTGTCCTCCATCCTCGTCTTCCTGGCCGTCCAGGCGCTGCCCGGTGACGTCGCCACCCAGATCCTCGGCAAGGACGCGACCCCGGACGCCGTGGCGGCCCTGCGCGAGAAGCTGAAGCTCGACCGGCCGGCCTGGGAGCGGTACTGGGACTGGGTCTGGGGCGCCCTGCACGGCGACTTCGGGACCTCTCTCGTCTCCGGCAAGGCCGTCGGCGGCGAAGTGTCCATGTACCTCGGCAACTCCGCGCTGATCGCCGTCGTCACGGTCCTCTTCGCGGTCACCGGCTCGATCGTCCTCGGCATCCTCGCGGGCCTCTACCGCGACCGCTGGCCCGACCACGTCATCTCCACCGTCAGCCTCGTCGGCATGAGCGTCCCCGAGTTCGTCGTGGCCACCGTCCTCGTCCTGTGCTTCTCGGTCGCCCTCCCGTGGTTCCCCGCGGTCGTCCTCTACGGCCCCGAGGCCACCGTCTCCCAACTCCTGCCCGCTGTATGGCTTCCCGCACTCGCCCTCGCCGTGGTGATGGCCGCGTACATCGTCCGCATGGCCCGCACCTCGGTGATCGACGTGATGGCCACCGAGTACGTCACCACCGCCCGCCTCAAGGGCCTCTCCACCTGGCGGGTCGTCACCCGACACGCCCTGCCCAGCGCCCTGTTGCCCACCCTGCACGTCATCGCGCTCAACGTGGCGTGGCTGGTCGGCGGGGTCGCGGTGGTCGAGAACGTCTTCAACTACCCGGGCATCGGCAAGCTGATGCTCTCCTCCGTGCAGAACCGCGACCTGCCCACCATCCAGGTCATCGCCCTCATCAGCGCGGTCGTCTACGTCGTCTGCAACCTCGCCGCCGACCTGGCCACCATGGCCCTGAACCCCAGGCTCCGCACCCGAGGGAGGACCCGATGACCACGCTCGACACCGTCCCGCCGACAACCGTACGAGGCGCCCGCACCGTCCGCGCCTGGCGCACCGTGAGCAGTTCCCGCACGGCACTCGTCGGCCTCGCGATCGTCGCCGTACACGTCCTGATCGCGCTGCTCGCCCCCCTCCTCACCTCCTACGACCCCATCGCCAACGACGCCGACCACGCCCTCCTCGGGTCGAGTTGGAGCCACTGGGCCGGCACCGACCAGTACGGCCGGGACGTCCTCGCCCGCGTCCTCTACGGCGGCCGGTACGCCCTCGGCGTCTCGATCGCCGCCACCCTCCTCACCGTCGCGCTCGGCACGGTCATCGGCTGCGCCGCCGCGCTGCGCGGCGGCTGGTTCGACGACGTACTCGGCCGGGTGCTGGACGCGATCCTGTCCATCCCCGCCGTTCTGGCCCTGCTCGTCGTCGTGACCGCCCTCGGCACCGGCCCGGCGGTCATCGTCCTCGCCGTCGCGATCGTCTACGTCCCGCAGGTCGTCCGCGTCGTCCGTGGTGCCGCCCTCGCGGTCGTCCCCGCCGACTACGTGACCGCGGCCCGCGCCCGCGGCGAGAGCACCTGGTCGATCCTGCGCCGGGAGATCCTGCCGAACATCACGGACGTGGTGTGCGTGGAGTTCGCGATGCGGGCCTCCTGGGTCGTGCTGCTGATCTCCTCGCTGTCCTTCCTCGGCTTCGGCGCCGACCCGCCCACTCCCGACTGGGGCCTGATGGTCGCCGAGAACCGCACCGCCATCACCGTCGTCCCGATGGCCACCATCGCCCCCATCATCGCTCTGGCCACCCTCGTGGTCGGGCTCAACCTCGCGGCCGACGGCCTGTCCAAGGCGTGGGGCGTCGACCGGATCAGGGAGGGCTCCTGATGGCCTCGATCGTGTCCGTCAACTCCCTGTCCGTGGCCTACCGTTCGGGCGGCCGGGACGTCCCCGTCGTGCACGAGGTGTCGCTCGACGTCGCCGAAGGGCAGACCCACGCCCTCGTCGGCGAGTCCGGCAGTGGCAAGTCGACCATCGCCGCGACCCTCCTCGGGCATCTGCGCCACGGATCGCGGATCACCGGGGGTTCGGTCCAGGTGTCCGGCGCCGACGTCTTCGCCCTGCCCGCACGGGAGTTGCGACGACTGCGCGGCGGAACGGTCGCCATGGTCGGCCAGAACGCCGGCCACGCCCTCACCCCCTCCATGCGCATCGGACGGCAGATCGCCGAGGCGGGCGGTGACGTGCCCGTCGTCGACCTCCTCGAACAGGTCCGGCTGCCGCGCCCGGCGGAGTTGGCCCGCCGCTACCCGCACGAACTCTCCGGCGGCCAGCAGCAGCGCGTCGCCATCGCCATGGCCATCGCGGCCCGCCCCAAGGTCCTGGTCCTCGACGAGCCGACCACCGGCCTGGACGTCGTCACCCAGCGCGGCGTCCTCGACCTGATCGCCGCCCTGCGCGACGAACTCGGCCTCGCCGCCGTGCTGGTGAGCCACGACCTCGGTGTCGTCGCCCACATGGCCGACGAGGTGACCGTCCTGCGGTCCGGCCGGGTGGTGGAATCGGCGGTCACCAGGCAGCTGTTCGCGCAGCCCCAAGACCCCTACACCAAGCGCCTGTTGGCGAGCGTGCCGCGCCTCGACGACGCCGGGCTCGCCGTCGTCGGCGAGGCGGGGGAGCGCGAGGTCAGGCCCCGGGCGGAGGTCCCCGCCGACGCCCCCGTCGCCGTCTCCGCGCAGGACATCACCATCGACTACGGCAGCACGCGCGCCGTGCACGGCGTCTCCTTCGACGTCCGGCGCGGCGAAGTCCTCGCCCTGGTGGGCGAGTCGGGCAGCGGCAAGTCCACCCTCGCCTGGACCCTGGCCGGACTGCGCACCCCGTCCGGCGGCACGATGAAACACGCGGACGGCGACCTGGCCCGCCCGGCACAGCAACGACCGCTGTCCCTGCGCCGCCGGGTGCAGCTCGTCTTCCAGAACGCCGACACCTCGCTCAACCCCCGCCGCTCGGTGGGCGACGCGGTCCGCCACCCCCTCCGCTTCTTCGGTACGGTGGCCGACCGCACGGAGGCGACCGAGCGGGCCCGCCAGCTCATCGCCGACGTACGCCTCGATCCGGCCCTCGCCGACCGCCTGCCCGCGCAGCTCTCCGGCGGCCAGCGCCAACGCATAGGCATCGCAAGGGCGTTGGCGGGCGAGCCGGACGTGTTGATTGCCGACGAGATCACCACCGCCCTGGATGTCTCCGTCCAGGCCGACGTCCTGCGCCTCCTGGACGACCTGCGCCGCGAACGCGACCTGGCCTGCCTGTTCATCAGCCACGACCTGGCCGTCGTACGAGGCATCGCGGACCGGGTCGTCGTACTGCGCCACGGAGTCGTCGTCGAAGAGGGCCCCACGGAAGCCGTGTTCGCCGACCCCCAGCACCCCTACACCCGCCAACTCATGGCCGCCGCCCTCGAACCCGACCCCGACGCTCAGCCCTACGTCGACGACACCGCCGACTGGGCCGACGCGGCGGACGGGGACGACATCTGGACCGGCCAGGGCGACGACGGCCACCGCGTCCGTCGCTGGCGTCCCCTCAACGCCCCCGTGGCGGAAGGAGCTTTGTGAAGTACCGCGAGCAGTTCGAGCGCCGGGTCGTCCGCGAGGACGTCTGGATCCCCACCCGGGACGGAAGGACCCGGCTGCACGCCCGCGTCTGGCGGCCCGATGACGCCGAGTCGGACCCCGTGCCCGCGCTGCTCGAATACCTCCCGTACCGCAAGAGCGACTGGACCGCACCACGCGACGCCCAGCGTCACCCCTGGTACGCCGGACACGGCTACGCCTCCGTCCGCGTCGACATCCGCGGGCACGGCGACAGCGAGGGCCTGCCCGGCGACGAGTACGACGCGCAGGAACTCGCGGACGGCGTCGACGTCGTCAACTGGCTTGCCGCACAAGCCTGGTGCACCAGCAAGGTCGGCATGTTCGGCATCTCCTGGGGCGGCTTCAACTCCCTCCAGATCGCCGCTCTCGCCCCCGAACCGCTGAAGGCGATCGTCACCGTCTGCTCGACCGACGACCGGTACGACAACGACGTCCACTACACGGGCGGGGCCGTCCTCGGCATCGACATGCTCGCCTGGGCCGGCACCATGCTCGCCTTCGCGTCCCGCCCGCCGGACCCCGCGAGCGTCGGTACGGACCGCTGGGTGCCGATGTGGCGCGAACGCCTCGACGCCCTCGAACCCTTCCTCCACACCTGGCTCGGACACCAACAGCGCGACGACTACTGGAAGCACGGCAGCGTCTGCGAGGACTACACCGCCATCGACGCGGCCGTCCTCGCGGTCGGCGGCTGGAACGACCCGTACCGGGACGCCGTGCTGCGGCTCGTCGAGCACCTGCCAGAGGACCGCGTCCGGGGCATCGTCGGCCCGTGGTCGCACCAGTACCCCGACCGCGGCCTGCCGCCCGGCCCGGCGATCGGCTTCCTCCAGGAGACCCTGCGCTGGTGGGACCAGCACCTCAAGGGCATCGACACGGGAGCCATGGCGGAGCCCCTGCTGCGGGCCTGGATCACCGACCCGGTCCCGCCGGCGACGTCGTACGACGTGCTGCCGGGCCGTTGGGTGGGTGACGCCAAGTGGCCGAGCCAGAAGGTCAGTTGGGACTCACGTCCCCTTGGTGCAAGCGCTGAGCCCGTCCTCGTGCGCTCCCCGCAGCACACCGGCCTCGACGCCGGCCGCTTCTTCCCCTTCGGCAACGCGAGCGACCTGCCGCCGGACCAGCGCGAGGAGGACGGCCGTTCGGTCTGCTTCGACTCCGAACCGCTCACCGAACGCGTCGAGATCCTCGGCCGCCCGCGCGTCAGGCTCCGCCTCGACAGCAGCGCCCCGCGCGCCCATGTCATCGCCCGGCTGTGCGACGTGGCGCCGGACGGTTCGTCCACGCTCGTCACCCGTGGTGTGCTCAACCTGCTGAGCAGGCACGGCCGTGACCGGGTAGTCGAGTGGACACCGGGGACCTACGAGGACGTCGAGTTCGAGCTGACCGGCATCGGCTACGCCGTCCCGCCCGGCCACCGCATCCGGCTCACCGTCTCCGACACCTACTGGCCCTGGGTCTGGCCGCACGGCGAGCGCGGCGAGTTGCGGGTCGTCCCCGCCGAGAGCGCCGTACAACTGCCCGTGCGCGAAGCGGGAGACGAGCCGCTGATCCGTTTCGAGGAGCCCGAACAGGCGACACCGCTCGACGTGACCTACGACCGGCCCGCCGAGCCGACCCCCGAACGGGTCGTCACGCACGATGTCGCCAAGGGCGAGTGGACGCTGGAGGTGGACCCCAACTACGGGGGATCGCGGACGTATCCGGACGGGCTGCGCTACGAGGAGAACGCGCGGGAGACGTACCGCATCCGCGGCGACGACCCGCTGTCCGCGAACGCCGTGTCGGAGTGGCGGATCCGGTTGCGCCGCGGGGACGACTACGACGCTGAGATCATGGCGCGGACGGAGCTGCGCGCCACGGCCGCGGACTTCGTCATGGACAGTCGGGTCGAAGCACGGGCGAACGGAGAGACAGTGGCCGAGCGAGCATGGCACCGCACCACCCCGAGGACGTCGGGATGACGGCCGCCAAGCAGCCCCAGCCGGTCGCCAAGCCCCCGCGCCGTGCCGTCGCCGCCGCCGACCGCACCCGGCAGCCCACCGAGGTGCGCCGGCGGCTCATCGTCGAGGCGGCCGTCCCGCTGATAGCGGAACGCGGCTACGCCTCGGTCGGCGTCCGGGACGTGGCGGCCGCCGCCGGGGTCTCCGTCGGCACCGTCACGTACCACTTCGGCAGTGTGCAGGAGATCCTCTCCGAGGCGATGGTCCTCCATATCGAGCGCTACTACGCCGAGTTGAGCGAAGCGGCCGAAGCAGCGACGAGCGGGGCCGAGGCGCTGCGGCTGCTCGTCGACGCGCTGTTCACCGAGGACACCGACCGGCACTGGCGCATGTGGTTCGACTATTGGAACGCCGGCGAACAGGGTACGGACGAAGCCTTCAGCGGCGGACAGGCCCATCGCTACGAGACGTGGCACCAGCAGATCCGCGCACTGGCCCAACGGGGCGTCACCGACGGCGAGTTCGACGCCGACGACCTCGACGGCTTCACGGTCCGCTTCGCCGCCCTCGCCGACGGTCTCGCCCTGCAACGCCTGCGCCAGGCACCTCCGTTGAGCACTGAGGACGCCCGCCGTCACCTCAACCGCCTCATCGAGACGGAACTTGGGCGCCGATCACCCGAGTGATCTCCCGGGCGATCCGCAGAATGCCGGGGGAGGGGACCGGGCACGGCCTGGGCGTCGAGGTGGTCGGCGCCAGGCAGAAGTGCAGAGGGTCCGTGTCGAGGTGCAGGGCCGTGCGGCCGTTGCCCGGCTGGGTGCAGTAGTCGGGGTGGGCGCGTTCGTAGGCGGTGCAGGGGAGGTACTGGACCCAGGTGGTGCGGGCTCCGGCCGGGCTGACGGTCCTGCCGGCGTCGGCGACGACGTCGCCGGCGGACCTGGCCTGCGACTCGTAGAGCGCGTTCACGTTCTGGACGCGCTCGGGCGTCATCGGATCGGGCCCCTGCAACACCCAGACGATCGTGGGTCGTCGGGCGCCTCCGGCGCTCGCGATCTGCGAGGTGAGCTTCCTGATGTCGGCCTCGTACCGCTTGAAGTAAGTCTCCCGGTCGGCGGCGTAGGTGATCCCGTCCATGCAGGGCGTGTAGCCCCACGCGTTCCCCCAGAACTGCAGCACCACGAAGTCCGGACGCAGCGCACGCACCAGCACGGCCGCCTTGTCCCCGTCCGGCACCAGCGAACCTTCCTCGGTGCCCTCCAGGTAGTCGCACGGCGTGGTCCCCGAGTACGGGGCGCTCGTGTACGTCGCGTCCAACTCGCCGCGCAGTTCCCGCCCGAGCACGTTCTGGCTCTCCATCGCGAGGGAGTCCCCGAGATACAGTACCCGGGGCGCCGACCTCACCACCCGGGCACTGCTCGGCGAGACCGGCGCCTGTCGTTGTGTGGTGATGGGCACGGACGGGGTGGGCGGGGCGACCTCGGGCCCGGACGACGGGTCCGTGCACGCGCCGAGCAGCACCGCGGCCAGCACCACACCCACGATCAACGGCTTCCGCATACACCAACTCCCGCCCCGGGCACCGGAAAACGGCCCCTCAGGCAAGCACAGCCGGACGGAAGGAGGAAGACACCCGACTACTCGGGACTCTCCAGGAACTCCAGCAGATCGGTCAGCGGGAGCGGCTTGGCGAGATGGGCGTCGAAGCCGGCCGCCCGGGACCGCGAGCGGTCGGTGCCGTGACTGCAACCGGAGACCGCGATCAGACGCGGACGGGTGCCGTGCGGGCGGGCACGGACCGTACGGGCCACCGTGTAGCCGTCGGTTTCGGGCAGGCTCAGGTCGCCCTGGCGCTCCAGCAACGTGCGGTAGGTCGCGGCCAGGTCCGTGTTGTCCTCGACCATCAGGACGGCCAGTTGGCACCGGGGACGAGGGGGTGCGGACGGCCATGGCGGCTCCGGCGCCTCCTCGTCGGCCTGCGGCAGAAGGACCGTGAAGGTCGCTCCCCTGCCGGGGCCCTCGCTGAGCGCGCTGATCCGGCCGCCGTCCAGCTCGACCACCGTGCGCGCGACCGCGAGCCCCAGGCCGAGGCCCTCGGGCGTATTGGGGCCCGCCGGGGCCGCACGGGTGAACACCCCGAACAGGTCCTCGGCCTGCGCGGGTTGGAAACCGATGCCGTCGTCCCGGACGGTGAGCCGGGCCTGGCCTTCGTCGATCGTCAGACGGACCTCCGTACGGCCGCCGGGCGGGGTGTACTTGAGCGCGTTGGACAGCAGGTCCGTCAGCACCTGCGCCAGCCGCAGCCGGTCCCCGCCGACCACAACAGGCGTGTCGACCACGCTCGCCGGGTGCTGGAGTGCGAGGCGGGGTTCGCGGTGGTGTGCGCCCCGCGCACCGTGCGCCTGTTGTGGGCGCACGGCACGCTGGACCTGCTCGATCCGGTGCCCGGCCTCCCGGAGGCGGCCTCCAGGATCGCCGGGCGCTGAGACTCAGACCCGGTCGGCCGCGATCAGCAGATACTGGAAACTGCCGTTGCGGTAGGCGTCCAGAAAGGTGTCCTCGATCCCTGTCACCAGATGGTCGGCCTGCTTGCGCAGCGCCCAGTAGGGGATCGTGTCCTCGGTGAGGTCCTGGACATGGACCGGCACCAGCCGGTTGCGGGCCATCGCCCGGAAGTACTCCGACCGAGGGTGGATGTCGCAGATGTAGTGGGCGTTGATGAGGGACACCTCACGCGAGGCCCGGCCGTACGTGTCGTTGTAGCAGCCGGTGATCACCACATAGCGTCCGCCCCGGCGCAGCAGCCGGGTGTGCTCGGCGAACAGCAGGTCCAACTCCACATACATCGTGGACTCGTTGTTCCAGGACGCGGCGAACTCCCCTGTCGGGAAGCCGGTGTCGAGCATGTTGCGATGGTGGTAGCGCACCTTGCCGTCGATGCCCCGCTTGCGTGCCTGCGCGTTGGCGAACTCGGCCTGCTTGGCGGAGATCGTGACCCCGTCCGCCCGGCAGCCGTAGCCCAGATGCGCCACGACACTGCCCCCGCCGCGCCCGCAGCCCGCGTCGAACACCCGGTCGTCCGGGGTGAGTTGGCCGAGATGGGAGGCGAGGAGTTCGGCCTGTGCGTGCTCCAGTCGGTGCAGCTCCGCGGTGAGCCGCTCCCGGCGCCGGACGGGGTCGGGCTCGTCGAGCACGGACTCGTCGGCCCCGCCGATTCCGTAGTGGTGGTGATACAGGTCGTCGATCTGTCCGAGATCGAGGTTGACCGGGTTCTCTTCGGCGTTCCAGTACTCCGCGACACGGTTCTGGTACGTGGACTGGGTCGGCACCGGGGCTGTGGTGGGGCCGGCGTCGGCTGTGGTCAACGGTGACTCCTAGCGTCGTGCGTCTGACGAGATCTCAGGGGCCGTTCTGCTACCAGTAGTTGGGCAGGTGGTACCGGTGGCTGTTGGTGGCGTGCCACTCGTGGTTGCCGGCCACCCAGGCGGCGAGGCCCTGGGTGTAGCGCTCGACGAGGGGCGATGCGGCGGACAGCACCGCGGACTCCTCCTCGAAGGCGTCCATGATCCGGTTGTGGATCTCGACGGACTTCAGATAGGCCGCCTTCAGCCCGCGCCGGTCGTTGGCGGCGACGACCTGGGGGAGGTTGAGGTGATCCGGGTCGGACAGCTCCTTGGTGAAGGAGTAGAGGTCGTTCACGATCGTGGTGGCGTTGCAGGCCAGGGCCGTGACCCGCTGGATCTCGGGACGGGAGTAGACCTGTTCGGGCAGTTCGTAGCCGTCGATCGCGTCCACGATCGACAGACAGGGGCGGAAGTTGTTGAACTGCCGCATCACCAGGTACTCCCAGATGCGCGGCTTGTACCGGATCTCCGCCCAGGCGGCCTCGGCGAGATAGCCGAGGTGGAGCCGGGCGATGTCGTGCACGAACCGGTCGGTCTGGCTGGGGGTGGCGAGGAGGGCGTAGTCCTTGAGCGCGAAGTGGTACGAGCGCAGCGGTCCGTCCGCCTGTACGCCGTGCCGCCACTCCTCCTCGTATTCGGGGGTGCAGTGGAACGGGTCGAGCGCGGACTGTCCGAAGATCAGCCGTCCGCCCAGGCCGCGGTGCGAGCCGCCCTTGTCCTCGTCCTCCTCGCAGTAGCAGTTGTCGACGATGTTCTCGGCGAGCAGCAACTTGCCCGCGGCGGTGAGCCGTTCGAGGTCGAGCGCCCGCGGGTGCTGGAGCACCACGGCCCGGCCGAACTGGAACCCGGCGAAGTCCCCGTCCCACGCGGCGGGGAACAGATCGAGCTCGCGGGCCCAGGCTTCCAGTCTGCGGTCGATCTCCGCGGCCTTCTCGGGGTCGGCGGGCGCCGCGGGTTGGTACTTGAGGCCGGGGATCGCCCCGGTGCGCCGGGCTCGTACGGTGCCGGCCAGGTTCGGCGGACCGGGCAACGAAAGGGATGTTGTCACAAGGTTCTCCAGGCCGTCATCCGGCGGTCCGGCCGATCTGGACGTTCTCCAGGATTCCCGCCGCGTCGGGGACCAGGATGGCCATCGAGTAGTACGCGGTGACGAGATAGCGGATGATCGCGGCCGAGTCGATGCCCATGAAGCGCACGTTCAGACCGGGCTGGAACTCCTCGGGGATGCCCGTCTGGAACAGCCCGATGACACCCTGGTCGGCCTCGCCGGTACGCAGCGCGATGATGCTGCTGGTGTGCTGCGGGGTGATCGGGATCTTGCCGCACGGGAAGAACGGGACACCGCGCCAGGCGGGGATCTCGTGCCCCTCGACGTTCACCGTGCCGGGCACCAGACCGCGCCGGTTGCACTGCCGGAAGAAGGCCGCGATCGCCTTCGGATGGGCGAGGAAGAGCCGGGTCTTGCGCCGCATGGCGAGCAGTTCGTCGAGGTCGTCCGGCGTCGGCGGGCCGGTGAAGGTGCTGATGCGCTGGGTGTAGTCGACGCTGTGCAGCAGCCCGAACTCCCGGTTGTTGACCAGCTCCCACTCCTGCCGCTCACGGATCTCCTCGATGGTGAGCCGCAGTTGCTGCTGGGTCTGGTCCATCGGGTCGTTGTAGAGGTCGGCGACCCTGGTGTGCACCCGCAGCACGGTCTGCGTGAGCGACAACTCGTACTCGCGCGGGGCGAGTTCGTAGTCGACGAACCCGCCGGGCAGCGTCGGCTCGCCCACATGGCCGGCCTGCACCGGGACGTCGGCCTCGCCCTTGCGGTTCATCGGCAGCCGCTGCCGCTCGGCGTACGCCTGAAGATGCGCCGCCAACGACGGTACGCGGTCGGTGAATTCGGCCACGACGTCCCACGGCAGCACGAGCAGGACGCCCGCGGTCTCGGCGCGCACGGAACTCAGCCACAGGGGATCGGACTGCCCTATCGCCTCGTCGCCCATCTGGTCGCCGTCGGTGACGACGCCGAGGATCTCCTCCTCGTCGTACTTGCCGGCGGTGTAGCGGGTGAAGCGGCCGTGCGCGACCAAGTAGGCCTCGGTGACGGGCTGTCCGGCCTCGAAGAGGATCTGGCCGGCCCGCACCTCCCGGACCCGGAACCGGCTCGCGACCTCCCTCAGGACCTCCGTGTCGGGGTACCCGCGCAGCACCGGCAGTTCGGTGAGTGTCTCGGGGATGACCTTGATGTCGTCGGCGCCGTTCTGCTCGAACTGCACCCGGCCGCGGCCGACGCTGAGCTGGAGCCGCCGGTTGACCCGGTAGGCACCGCCCCGCACGTCCACCCAGGGCAGCATCTTCAGCAGCCATCGTGAGGTGATGGCCTGCATCTGCGGTTCGGACTTGGTGGTCGTGGCGAGCTGACGTGCCGCCAGGGTGCTGAGACTGGTGGGTTGTTGACCGTTGCCGGGTGCCGTGGGGTCGGGGTCGTCGGTGGCGGGTCCGTGGGCGCTTTCCGGAGTGGACACTTTCCCTCCCGGGAGGTGAACAGGGGTGAGCGCGTCGTCGGTGTACAAGCCAAACAGTCCTGCCCGGGACCGGTAACCGCGCGCAGGGGGCGGCTTCACGCCCGGGAGGGTGTAAACCGCCGATCGAGGCAGGGAGAGGAAGAGATCCTTCCCGTGCCCCGGCGCGCGGGGCGCGAACACGCCCCACCTGCGTGAACCTCCGTGCGCCGCCTACCTGCTGAGGCCGTCCACCCGCGAAAAACGCTCGCGCACCGCCTACCCGTTGAGGTCGTTCACCAGCACCGCGGCCCCGTCGAAGCGGCCGGCCTTCAGATCCGCCAGCGCGTCCGCGGCCCGCGAGAGCGGATAGGTGTGGGTGGTCGCGCGTATGTCGTGCCGGGCGGCCAGATCGAGGAACTCCCTCGCGTCCGCGCGAGTGTTGGAGGTGACGCTGCGCAACTCCTTCTCGTAGAACAGCTCGTGCTCGTAGTCCAGGGGCGGTGTGTCGCTGAGGTGGATGCCCGCGACCGCGAGGACCCCGCCCCGGTCGAGCGCCCGCAGCGCCACCGGCACGAGATCACCGACCGGCGCGAACAGGATCGCGCTGTCTAGCGGCTCCGGCGGAGCCTCGTAGGCGTCGCGCGCCGAAGCCGCCCCCAGCTCCAGCGCGAGCCGCTGCGCCGCCTTGCCCCGGGTCAGAACATGGACGGTGGCCCCCTCGGCGAGCGCCACCTGGGCGCACAGATGGGCGCTGCCCCCGAAGCCGTAGAGACCGAGCCGTCCGCCCTGCGGGAGCGCGGCCCGGCGCAGCGCGCGGTAGCCGATGATCCCGGCGCACAGCAGTGGCGCCAGGGAAACGTCGTCGAGGCCGGCCGGGAGTCGGTGGGCGAAGGCGGCCGGTACCGTCGTGTACTCCGCGTAGCCGCCGTCGGCGTCCCAGCCGGTGTACTCGGAGCGCGGGCACAGATTCTCGGCCCCGCGCCGGCAGTACGCGCACGTGCCGTCGGTACGGCGCAGCCACGCGACGCCCACCCGGTCACCGACCGCGAACCCGCTCACCCCGGCCC
>NZ_JBXVPZ010000211.1:0-16756 GCF_057961495.1 Streptomyces sp. P5F9
CGCCGCCCCTACCCGTCCCATCACTGGGGGCTGCCGCCCCCAGACCCCCGCTTCGGCCTGGACGGCCTCGTCCTCAAACGCCGGACGGGCTGGATGGTGGCGGCCTGCGTGGAAAGGGTGCCGGACGGGCTGGAAATGCCCGTCCGGCGTTGGATGTGAGGTCTGGTCCGTCAGCCGCAGTGGCCGGAGTCGCCGCCCGTGGCCGTGCCGATGGCGCCGTACCACTCGGCGCAGTAGCCGCGGGCGGACATGTAGACGGGGCCGGCGTAGGACGTGTACTGGCCGCTGTCGACGACCGGGGTGCTCTCGTGGCCGACGCTGATGTTGAGCTCGACGGCCATGAAGATCTTCGCGCCCGGGGCGTTGCGGATGGTCACGGCGCAGTTCTTGCCGGTGGACTCGTTCCAGGTCAGGAAGACCTTGCCGACGTTGCCGACCGGGGTGGAGTCGATGACCTTGTAGCCGGTTCCGCAGGCGCCGTTGTAGGTGGCGGCGGCTGCCGCCTTGGTGGTGGAGGTTGCTGCCGAGGCCGGGGCGGTGGCGGCTGCCGTGCCGGCGAGGGCCAGGACGGTGAGTGCGGCGGCAGTCGTGGTGCGTCGGGACAGCTTCATTTTCGTGTTCCCCCTGCTGGTGTGATGGTCAACTCGCTTGGGACGGTTGGTCGTTCCGTCCCACGCAGGGTGAGACCCGGGAAGCCGTAGGACAGTTGTGGGCTGTTGTGTCACCGTCCTGTCACCGGTGTTACGCCAACCGCGCGGAGTTTCCGGGGTTCCGGCCGTGGCCGGGGCCGCCGTCCGTCACCATCGCCCTCGTGTTGACCACCGGCGCCCTCCGCGCCCATCTGCTGGCCGCCCGGCTGGCCGGACCCGTGGCCACCTCGCGGGAGGAGAGTCTGCGGAGCTATCGCGCCTTCGCCGCGCGGGACCCCCGGGTGCTGATCGGACTCGATCCCGAATGGACGTGGGGGCAGAAGGATCTGATCGGGTTGATGGCGGACAAGTGTGGGGTTTCGGCCGACCCGACGCACACTTCCGGGCATGATGTGATCGATCCGGAGCGGACTTTGGCCGCCCTGGACGCCTTCGCCGATCGGTTGGGGGAGGTAGCGGAGCGCGGCGGGGCGGTGCTTCTCGGCACCGGGCATCCGCATCGACTGCTCGGGTTCTACGCCGCGTTGGCGGACGCCTTGTCGGCGGCGGGGTGTGCTGTTCTCACCCCAGCGCATGGTCGCTGTGTCGACATAACGACCCGGTTCGGTCTACGCACGTACAACCTTGACTACGTCCAGGGGGTCGGGCTGGTCCGTGAACCGGGTCCCGAACGCACCGGTTGTGAGCCCGGCGCACACACGCACTCACCGCTCCCGGTTCGTACCGTGCTGGGTGCGGCGGCGGAGGCCGGCGGGGTGCTTCCGGAACTGGTGATCGGAGACCACGGATGGGTCTGCGGAGCAGGTCAGCTGGGGTTTGAGGCCATTGGGCTGGCGGATACCGACGACCCCGCGCTCTTCGTGGGTGAGGCCGAGGGGTCGGTGTCCGTGGCAGTTCCACTTGATGACGCCGTGCGATCCGATTACTACCGCCCGCTTACCCGCTACGTACTCAATCGAGCGTGTCTGTCACAGTAGGCCTCCGATGGCCGCCGATGGGTGCACCTCTTCCCCACTCGCATCACACGCCCCTACATTGGGGAGTGAGCACGCAACGACGAAGAGTCACCGGAAGGGGAAGCCGGTGACCGTCGAGTGCGGAAGGTTCAGGTGTGTCATGGCTGCAGCTGGCGAGAGGCCTCTGAACGAGGTTCAGTTCCTTACCGTGGCGGAGGTCGCCTCGGTGATGCGAGTGTCGAAGATGACCGTGTACCGGTTGGTGCACAGCGGTCATCTGCCCGCTATCCGGGTGGGGCGGTCCTTCCGCGTCCCCGAGCAAGCGGTACACGAGTACCTTCGCGAGAGTTATGTGGGGGTGGAGACAGCCTGAGGCGATACCTCGATTACGACCTCAGCGCTCGGACGGGTAGGCTGGCCCCTTGTAGGTCGTATGGGCCCATGATGCCCAGCACCGAGTGATGAGAAGTGAGCGAGGGTAGTCGTGGGCTCTGTTATCAAGAAGCGGCGCAAGCGGATGGCTAAGAAGAAGCACCGCAAGCTGCTGAAGCGCACGCGCGTGCAGCGTCGTAACAAGAAGTAGGCGACGCGGCGCCGCGAGAGCGTCTCCTGTGGCCCCCCACCGAATTCGGTGGGGGGCCACAGTTATTTCCGCGCCCATGTCCGAGTCATGTGCCGAATGCGGGTACTTGGAACGTCGTCCGTCGGGCGGTCATCACAGCGCAACACCGAACCGCTAGGTTGGCCGCACACGGGTAACTCAGAAGGAAGGCGCTGATCTTGGGGAAGGTCGTGCTCGTGACCGGAGTGGCCCGACAGCTGGGGGGCCGGTTCGTACGACGGATCCAGCGTGACCCTCAGGTGGACCGGGTGATCGCCGTGGACGCGGTCGCGCCCGGACACCATCTCGGGGGCGCGGAGTTCATCCAGGCCGACATCCGGCAGCCCACCATCGCGCGGGTGCTCGCCGAGTCGGGCGCCGACACGGTCGTGCACATGGACGTGACGGGCACCGCGCTGGGCAGCGGCAGCCGGACCACGGTCAAGGAGACCAACGTCATCGGCACCATGCAGCTGCTGGGCGCCTGCCAGAAGTCGCCGGTCGTGAAGCGCCTGGTGGTGAAGTCCAGCACGAACGTCTACGGCTCCGCCCCGCGCGACCCGGCCGTCTTCACCGAGGGCACCCCG
Source organism: Streptomyces sp. P5F9 (assembly GCF_057961495.1). Lineage (NCBI taxonomy): Bacteria > Bacillati > Actinomycetota > Actinomycetes > Kitasatosporales > Streptomycetaceae > Streptomyces > Streptomyces sp. P5F9. Next base: position 2,795 of record NZ_JBXVPZ010000211.1, read on the forward strand.
CCGAAGTCCCTGCCGAGCGGCGGCTTCGCGAAGGACACCGTCGAGGTCGAGGGATACGTGCGCGGCTTCGCCCGCCGCCGCCCCGACGTCGCCGTGTGCGTGCTGCGCTTCGCCAACATCCTTGGTCCTACGGCCGATTCACCGCTCGCGTCGTACTTCTCGCTGCCGGTCCTGCCGACCGTGTTCGGCTACGACCCGCGGCTGCAGTTCGTGCACGAGGACGACGTGATCGACGTCCTGCGGATCGCCTCGCACGAGCCGGAGCGGGGCACGCTCAACAGCGGCACCTTCAACATCGCCGGGGACGGCGTCCTGTTGCTCTCCCAGTGCTCCCGGCGCCTGGGCCGCCCGACCGTGCCGCTGCTGCTGCCGGCGGTCACCTGGGCCGGTTCCCTGGTGCGTACGCTGGGGATGACGGACTTCTCCCCGGAACAGATCCGGCTGCTCACCCACGGCCGGGTCGTGTCGACGGTCCAGATGCGCGAGACGCTGGGGTACAAGCCGAAGTACACGACCGCCGAGACCTTCGCGGACTTCGCGCGCAGCCAGGGCCCGGGGCTGCTGCCGCCGGAGGTCCTCGCGGGGGCCGTCGACCGGATCGCCACGCTGTCCAGGCCGGGCAGTGGCCACCCCCCGACGCCGAGCGCCAACTGAGGAGCGCATCAACGATGGCGGATGCCAAGGTCATTCCGTTCGACGACGACCGGTCCCGCGCGAACGGCGTGCAGCGGCCGCAGCGGCGCCGGAGCACGGGGAACCGGCGCAAGAACGGAGAGCCCGCGCTGGTCCGTGAGGTCCAGCCCCTGCCGGGCCGGGACTTCGCGCAGGATGATGTCCCTGTGACGCGTGAGGAGCACGAGCCGGAGAAGACACCGGACGACGACGGCCCGAGCGGCCTGGAGCGCCGGGTCGCCCACGGCCTGAACTTCCTGCGCCGCCGGCTGACCGGGGACTACGAGGTCGACGACTTCGGCTACGACGAGGAGCTCACCGACGAGCTCCTGATGCCGGCGCTGCGCCCGCTGTACGAGAAGTACTTCCGGGTCGAGGTCAAGGGCATCGAGAACATCCCGGAGGAGGGCGGCGCGCTGATCGTCGCCAACCACTCCGGGACGCTGCCGCTGGACGGCGTGATGATGCAGATCGCGGTCCACGACAACCACCCCGCGGGCCGCCACCTCCGGCTCCTCGCGGCGGACCTCGTCTTCATGCTCCCGGTGGTCAATGAACTCGCCCGCAAGGCCGGTCACACCCTCGCCTGCGCGGAGGACGCCGAACGGCTCCTGGGACGGGGCGAGTTGGTCGGTGTGATGCCGGAGGGCTTCAAGGGCATCGGCAAGCCGTTCAGCGAGCGCTACAAACTCCAGCGCTTCGGACGCGGCGGCTTCGTCTCCACAGCCCTGCGCAAGGGCACGCCGATCATCCCGTGCTCGATCGTGGGGGCCGAGGAGATCTACCCGATGATCGGCAACTCCAAGACCCTCGCCCGGGTCCTGGGTTTCCCGTACTTCCCGATCACTCCGACGTTCCCGTGGCTGGGTCCCCTCGGTGCGATCCCGTTGCCGACGAAGTGGACGATCCAGTTCGGCGAGCCGATCCCCACGGACGGCTATCCGCCGGAGGCGGCCGAGGATCCGATGCTGATGTTCAACCTCACGGATCAGGTGAGGGAGCAGATCCAGCACACGCTCTACAAGTTGCTGGTGCAGCGGCGGTCGGTGTTTTTCTAGTTTTTGGTTCCGAAGTTCCTTGGCTGCAAGCCGGTGGGGGCTGGTCGCGCAGTTCCCCGCGCCCCTAAAGACGGCCGGTGGGGGCTGGTCGCGCCCACGCGGCGGTAGCCGCAAATCAATACAGCCCCGCGCCCCTAAAAGCGATGGGCGCCCCTCGCTGGAAGGGCGCCCATCGGGCTAGTTCGCGTCCTCGCTGTCGATGCCCAAGCCCGGCAGCAAGCCCGGGAGCAGGGGCGGGAGTGTGACGTCCGGTTCGGTGATCGAGGGTTTGCCGGTGGACGGCGACTCCGTGCCGGAGGTCTTCGGGGGGTCCAGGAGGCCGCCCGTGTTGCCGCCGAGGAGGCCGTCGCCGGTGGTGGCGGACGAACTCGGGGTGCTGGAGTGGCCGGTCTCCGCGGAGCCGTCGGTGGTGCTCGGTGTCGTCGAGCGGTGGGTGCCGGTGGAGCCGCCCGTGGACGCCGTACCCGGAGCCCGGTGCTTGCCGGTGCCGGGGGTCGTCGCCGGGGGCTGGGGGAGCAGCGACTGGAGCGGGGCGACCTCTTCGTCTATGGCGTCGAAGACCGAGGAGACCTGGTCGCTGACGTCGCCGAGCTGGACGGGGAGGCGGTCGCGCAGGGCGCCCCAGGCCTCGCGGTGCGAGCGGGAGAACGCGGAGAGGGCCTGGATGGGGCCCAGCGAGTTCGGGTCCTGCTCGTACGCCTCGTGCAGCAGGCGGTGGCCCTCGGACGCGTCGTGGGTCATCCCGGCGAGCGTGCGGCGGATCTCGCCGAGCTGCTCGTGGTCGAGGTGGCCACTGCGGTCCCGCTCGATCAGCCGGCGTGCCTCGCCCAGGCGGTTGGACGCCTGGTCGAGGTAGGCCACACCGCGCTGGTCGTCGCCGTCGGACAGGTAGTTGAGCTTGAAGTCCTCGATGCCGCGCTTCAGGCCGTAGAGCGAGTCACCGGGCAGGGCGCCCGAACTCGCCGCGGCCACTCCGCCGAAGGCACCCGCCGCGACCCCGACGCTCAGTCCGCCGGCCGCGAGGCCCTTGGTGAGCCGGGTGCGCGGTCGCAGCTTGCCCAGACCGGTGGCCCGGTGCGCACCCCGGGACCGGGGGGACCGCTGCTCCGGTACCGAGGGTTCGGGTGCCTCGCCCTGCAGCATGGCCTCGAACGCGGCGACCAGCTGAGCCCGCTGGACCACCTTGACCTCGGGGTCCAGCACGGGTTTGGGCAGCTCGCCGAGACCGGTGGCGAAGGCCAGCATGCGGCCCTGCTCGGTCTGTTCCGCAGCAGCCGGGGCCGGGGCCGGTCCTTCGGACTGCTCGGCCGCCGTGCCCTGGTCGGACTGCTCCTCTTCCAGGGCCTGGGCGAAGGCGTTCGCCCGCCGGTGCGCCGATACGTTCGCGATCACTGGCGGCACCTCCTCTCGCGTCATGACGGTCGACTCCCCAGGGGGTCCTGAGGGTTGCACAGCCTGACCACATCCACACGATCGAGTGATCGGAGAGGGGCAGGGTGTGACCACAGGGAGCCTGTATCCCGCACAACGAGTGGCGCGGCACTTGGGTTACGGACGACGGATGATCCGACCGCGAACTCAACGGACTTTCACTGAGCGCGAGTTGGGCGTTACCGAGCGTATGCCGTCAGCGGGCGTCGTCCGGGAGAAGCCGGGCGAGAGTGCGCACGGCCCGGTACTGGAGGGTCTTGATCGCGCCCTCGTTCTTGCCCATCACGCGGGCGGTCTCCGCGACGGAGAGGCCCTGCAGGAAGCGGAGCGTGACGCACTCCTGCTGCTGCGGGTTGAGCCGCCGTACGGCGTCGAGCAGTGCGGCGTTCGAGAGGGACTCCAGGACGGAGTCCTCGGGGGAGCGCTCGACCTCGTTGGCGTCGAGCATCTCGCCGGTGGTCACTTCCAGCCGGAAGCGGCTCGACTTGAAGTGGTCGGCGACCAGGTTGCGGGCGATCGTCACCAGCCAGGCGCCGAAGTCGCGACCCTGATAGGTGAACGTGCCGATGCGGCGCAGGGCGCGCAGAAAGGTCTCGCTGGTGAGGTCCTCGGCGGTGGCTTTGCCTCCCACTCGGTAGTAGATGTACCGGTACACAGTGTCGCTGTACTGGTCGTAGAGGCGGCCGAAGGCGTCGGCTTCGCCGGCCTGGGCACGCTCCACTAGGGCCATCATCCGGGCGCTGTCGCTGTCAGCGGCCGGACGGCGTGCGGTGGCGGCGCCGGCCGAGCGCCCTCGTCTGCCAACAGCCGCGCCGCCGTCGGCCAGTGCATAGCACGGGCCTACGGGTGCGGTGGTGGCGAAGGCGGCGGGGACGGCGTACGCGGTGGGGACGAAGCCGCGCAACAGGTCTTGGACCGTTGCGCGCAGCGTAGCCAGGCCCGAGGCGTCAACCCCGACGTGTGGGTACACGGGACTCCCAGAGGCAGAGCTTCCATCACGTGCAGTACCGGAACATTCACCCGTCGTAGCGACGGAGGGGTACCGGATTGCGTCTGAGGAGAATAACGCTTCGTGCAGGCGCTGCTACACCCAGTTGCTCAAATCATCGATTACGTCGCTTCTGTAACCGGTTGACGCCCGATCAAGTACCGCAGAGTGACCGGTTGTTGATCAGAACGGTCCGAATTCAGTCAGGGACCGGGGCGTGTTGTGGCCGTGTGCAGCCAACGTGACTGGACAGGGGGTTACGCGGGTACGACTCGTGGATTGGCCGTGTTTACCGCGTCACCGGCGTCGGCGATGCAAAGCGATCGCCGCGGCCGTGCCGCCCGCCACCGCGCCCACGCCGGCCGCCGCCGGGATGCCGACCTTGGCCGCCCTGCGGGCCGTGCGGTAGTCGCGCAGCCGCCAGTCCAGCTCGCGCGCGTGCTTGCGCAGCTTGGAGTCCGGGTTGATGGCGTAGGGGTGCCCGACCAGCGAGAGCATCGGGATGTCGTTGTGCGAGTCGCTGTACGCGGCGCAGCGGGACAGGTCCAGGCCCTCCGCCGCCGCCAACGCCCGTACCGCCTCCGCCTTCGCGGGGCCGTGCAGGGGTTCGCCGACCAACTTGCCGGTGTAGACGCCGTCGACGGACTCGGCGACCGTGCCGAGCGCGCCGGTGAGGCCGAGGCGGCGGGCGATCACGTTGGCGATCTCCACCGGGGCCGCTGTGACGAGCCACACCTTCTGGCCCGCGGCGAGGTGCGCCTCGGCGAGGGCGCGGGTGCCGGGCCAGATGCGCTCGGCCATGTACTCGTCGTAGATCTCCTCGCCGATCGACTGGAGTTCGGCGACGCGGTGGCCCTTGACGATGGACAGCGCGGAGTCGCGCGCCTCCTGCATGTGCTCGGGGTCCTCGAAGCCGGCGAGCCTGAACCAGGCCTGCTGCCAGGCGAACTTGAGGAGGTCGCGGGTCTCGAAGAACTTCCGTTTGTGCAGGCCCCGGCCGAAGTGGAAGATCGACGCGCCCTGCATGACGGTGTTGTCCAGGTCGAAGAAGGCCGCGGCTCTGTCGTCGCCGAGGACCGGGAACTCCGGTTCCTCCGCCGCTTTTTCGTCCGCGCGGGCATCCTGTATGTCCTGCGCGTCCTGCGACGACTTGCGCGCTGCCTCCGCAGAGGCCTCGCCTGCCAACACGCTCCGCGCCGTGGCGGAGCGCCTACGGGGAGTGAGCCATCCGAGAGCGGCCATGTCGTGAGCATAGCCAGTTTGTTCGGTGGTTCCGGAGCCGAGAGGTTCGGAGGCTGTGAACTCTCCGCGACCGGGCCGTTAAAGAAGTGCGCCGGTGGCGCGAGAATGGTGTGCATGAGTCATCTCGTCACCCTCATCCGCAAGCCCGGCTGTCATCTCTGCGAGGACGCGCAGCTCGTCGTGGAGAAGGTCTGCGCCGACCTGGGGGTCCCCTGGGAGGAGAAGAACATCACCGAGGACCAGCGACTGCACGACGAGTACTGGGAGCAGATCCCGGTCGTCTTGATCGACGGGAAACAGCACACCTTCTGGCGGGTGGACGAGGGCCGGCTGCGCCGGGAACTGACCAAGTAGTTCAACGCGCACCCGAACGTCGCTTAGGATCGACGGCGGTTTGGTCTCGGGGGCGGGAATTACGAGGAGTGTGGCGGTTTTGCCCCCTGGAATACGCCTGGGACGCGTGTGCGTGACCCCGGTCACGTTGGCCGGGCAAATCGGACACCATCTTTGTGCACGCGTTCACAAAGACATAGCCTGCTTCCGACGGGGCGGTCTGGGTACGTGTGACCGCCCACAGCCCCGCTCTACCCGCAGGAGCACCGTGGCAACTGGCCGAACTCACCGACCGGCGAGCCGTAGCCGAGGGATTCCCGAGGCCACCGTCGCCCGTCTCCCGCTGTACCTCCGCGCGCTGACCGGACTCTCGGAGCGCTCGGTGCCCACGGTCTCCTCCGAGGAGCTCGCGGCCGCCGCCGGGGTCAACTCCGCGAAGCTGCGCAAGGACTTCTCGTACCTCGGCTCCTACGGCACCCGCGGTGTGGGCTACGACGTCGAGTACCTCGTCTACCAGATCTCCCGCGAGCTGGGCCTCACCCAGGACTGGCCGGTCGTGATCGTCGGTATCGGAAACCTCGGCGCCGCGCTCGCCAACTACGGCGGGTTCGCCTCCCGCGGATTCCGGGTCGCCGCCCTCATCGACGCCGACCCGGCGATGGCCGGCAAGCCCGTCGCGGGCATCCCGGTGCAGCACTCGGACGAGCTGGAAAAGATCATCAGCGACAACGGCGTCTCCATCGGCGTCATCGCGACCCCCGCCGGTGCCGCCCAGCCGGTCTGCGACCGCCTCGTGGCCGCCGGTGTGACGTCCATCCTGAACTTCGCGCCGACCGTGCTGACCGTCCCGGACGGCGTCGACGTCCGCAAGGTCGACCTCTCGATCGAGCTGCAGATCCTCGCCTTCCACGAGCAGCGCAAGGCCGGCGAGGAGGCCGCCAACGAGGCGGCGCACCCGGCCGCCGCGCGCCGTGGCGACTCCGCCGAGCAGGGCCCTGACGGGGACGTCCCCGCCGTGATGCCGGCATGAGTCTCCTCGTCGTCGGGCTGAGCCACCGCAGCGCGCCGGTCAGTCTCCTGGAGCGGGCCACGCTGAACGCGGACGCCCAGTTCAAGCTCCTCCAGGACACGGTCGCCGCCGAACCGGCCGCCGAGGCCGCGCTGTTGGCCACCTGCAACCGCATCGAGCTCTACGCCGACGTGGACAAGTTCCACGCGGGCGTCGCGGAGTTGTCCACGCTGCTCGCCCAGCACAGCGGCGTCGGCCTGGACGAGCTCACTCCTTATCTCTATGTGCACTACGAGGACCGGGCCGTCCACCACCTCTTCTCGGTGGCCTGCGGCCTCGACTCGATGGTGGTCGGCGAGGGCCAGATCCTCGGCCAGATCAAGGACTCCCTCGCCAAGGCACAGGAACTGCACTCCGCAGGGCGGCTGTTGAATGAGCTGTTCCAGCAGGCCCTCCGCGTCGGCAAGCGCGCCCACTCCGAGACCGGCATCGACCGCGCGGGCCAGTCCCTGGTCACCTTCGGCCTTCAACAGCTCTCCTCCGGCACGGCAGTTGAAGCCTGGGCCAAGGGGAAACGCGCCCTGGTGATCGGCGCCGGCTCCATGTCGTCGCTGGCCGCCGCGACCCTCGCGCGTGCCGGGGTCGCCGAGATCGTCGTCGCCAACCGCACCTCCGACCGTGCCGAGCGGCTTGCCCAGATCATCACCGAGAGCCCCGAAACGGACGTGTCCGCCCGCGCGGTACCGATGGATTCGGTGCCGTTCGAGCTGACACGTGCCGATGTCGCCGTGTCCTGCACCGGCGCGACGGGCTTGGTCCTGACGGCCGACGCGGTCGCCGGAGCGGTCGAGGGCCGGGTGCCGCAGGACGCCACGGTGGGTCGTACGGCCGTAGCGGAGGTCGTGCGGGAAGAGCTTCCGCCGACGTCCGTCGGGACCGAGGACGGGTGTCCGCTGGACCTGTCCGCGGTGCAGGGTGCGAGTGGCTTCTCCGTGATGGGGGAGGCCGCCGTGGCCGGGATGGACGCGGCGACGCTGGAGCAGCACGCGGCCTGGGTCGGCGGCAGCGCCCTCGACCGGCGTGAGGCGGCCCGGCGTACGCCCGAGGCCGAGGCCGAACTCATCACCGAACTCGCCGCCATGGCCGCCGCGGTCGGGCGGATCCCCGAGCGCCGCAGGCCCGAGCCCGTCGCCCACATCCCGCGCCCCGCGCCGGTGTTGTCGCTTCTCGACCTCGCCATGCCGCGGGACGTCGACGTGGCCGTGCACCGGCTGGCCGGGGTGCGGCTGGTGGACATCGAGTCGCTCGCCGAGGCCTCCGCCGACGCTCCGATGGCGGCGGACGTGGACGCGGTCCGGCGTATCGTCTCCGACGAGGTCGCGGCCTTCGGGGCAGCCCAGCGGGCCGCGCACATCACGCCGACCGTGGTCGCCCTGCGCGCCATGGCCGCCGAGGTCGTGGCCGGCGAGATCGCCCGGCTCGACGGACGGCTGCCCGGCCTCGACGACAAGCACCGCGCGGAGATCACCCAGACCGTGCGACGCGTCGTCGACAAGCTGCTGCACGCGCCGACCGTGCGGGTCAAGCAGCTCGCGGCCGAGCCCGGCGGCGCCGGGTACGCGGACGCGCTGCGCACGCTGTTCGACCTGGACCAGGAGACGGTGGCCTCCGTCTCCCGGGCCGTAGAAGACTCTGAGAACGAGAACAGTAAGAACCGAGGGCCAGCATGAGTAAGAAGGCACTGAGGCTCGGGACCAGGCGGAGCAGACTCGCTCTGGCCCAGTCCGGGTTGGTGGCGGACGCCGTGAGCCAGGTGACCGGACGGCCCGTCGAGCTCGTCGAGATCACCACCTACGGCGACACCTCCCGCGAGCACCTCGCCCAGATCGGCGGCACCGGGGTCTTCGTGACCGCGCTGCGGGACGCGCTGCTCGGCGGTGAGGTCGACTTCGCGGTTCATTCGCTGAAGGACCTGCCGACGACGCAGCCCGCGGAGCTGGTGCTCGCCGCCGTTCCGGAGCGTGAGGACCCGCGGGACGTGATCGTCGCCAGGGACGCCCTGAAGTTCACCGACCTGCCCCGTGGGGCGCGCATCGGTACGGGCTCCCCGCGGCGCACGGCCCAGCTGAACGCGTACGCGCGCAGCCACGGCCTCGACATCGAGACGGTCCCGATCCGCGGGAACATCGACACCCGCGTCGGCTTCGTACGGGACGGTGAGCTGGACGCCGTCGTCCTGGCCGCCGCCGGACTGAGCCGGATCGGCCGCCTCGACGACGTGACCGACTTCCTGTCGGTCGACACGGTTTTGCCCGCCCCCGGCCAGGGGGCCCTGGCGATCGAGTGCGCCGCGGACAACGCGGACCTCATCGCGGCACTCGGTGAACTCGACGATCCGTTCACCCGGATCGCCGTGACCGCCGAAAGGTCCCTGCTCGCCGCCCTGGAGGCCGGCTGCTCCGCCCCTGTGGGCGCGCTGGCCGACCTGCTGGCCGACGGGCAGATTGTCAAGGAAATGCGCCTGCGCGGAATAGTCGGCACGACCGACGGTTCGCGTACGGTGCAGCTGTCCACCACCGGTCCCGTGCCCGAGACGCATGACCAAGCACTGGCGCTCGGTCGCGAACTCGCCGCCGAGATGCTTGCCCAGGGCGCGGCCGGTCTGATGGGGGAGCAAGCCAAGTGAGCCCCACCACTCTTCCCGCCGCCGGTCCGGAACACGGGCACGTCACCTTCCTGGGTGCCGGACCCGGAGATCCGGGACTGCTCACACTGCGCGCCGTAGAGGCGCTGGCGAACGCGGACGTTCTCGTCGCCGAGCACGAGGTGCTCGACGTCGTACGTGCGCACGCCCGACCCGGCGTAGCCGTCGTGCATCCGGATCCGGGTCCTTCTTCGGACCCGTTCCCGGGCACAGGCACGCCTCAACTAACGGTTGTTGACGGTGCGTCAACAACCGTTGGCCTACCCGCTGTGCGGGATGCGGCACATCTTGTCATGGAGGCCGCGCGGGGCGGCAGGCGGGTCGTGCGTGCGGTGTCCGGGGACCCCGGACTAGATACGTACGCCGCCGAGGAAATGCTCGCCTGCGTCGCCGCGGGTGTGCCTTTCGAGGTCGTGCCGGGTGTCGCCGCGGCCGTCGGTGTGCCCGCGTATGCCGGTGTTCCGCTGCGGGACGCGCAGGGCGCGGACGTCCGGTTCGTGGACGCCCGTACCGCGTCGGACCGGTGCTGGACGGAGGTGGGGGCGTCGGACGGCACGGTTGTGGTTTCCACGTCGCTGGACTCCGTGGCTTCGGCCGCCGGTGAGTTGGTGGCTGCGGGTCGCAAGCCGGACACCCCGATGACGGTCACAGTGGCTGGTACGACCACTCGTCAGCGGACCTGGTCCGCGACGCTCGGGACGATCGCGCAGACGCTGAAGCAGGCGAAGGTGCTGCCCTCGCCCGAAGGCGGCCGGCCGGTGATAGCCGTGGTCGGTGAGCGGTCCGCCGCCGCGCAGCGCGACCAGTTGTCGTGGTTCGAGTCCAAGCCGCTGTTCGGCTGGAAGGTGCTCGTGCCGCGGACGAAGGAGCAGGCGGCGTCGCTCTCCGACCAGTTGCGGTCGTACGGGGCCGTTCCGCACGAGGTGCCGACGATCGCCGTCGAGCCGCCGCGGACGCCTCAGCAGATGGAGCGGGCGGTCAAGGGACTCGTGACCGGCCGGTACGAGTGGATCGCTTTCACCTCTGTGAACGCGGTCAAGGCCGTGCGGGAGAAGTTCGAGGAGTACGGGCTCGATGCTCGTGCCTTTGCCGGGATCAAGGTCGCCGCTGTGGGGGAGTCGACCGCCAAGGCGCTGATCGCCTTCGGTGTGAAGCCGGACCTGGTGCCGAGCGGGGAGCAGTCCGCGGCCGGGCTGCTGGAGGACTGGCCTCCGTACGACCCCGTTTTTGATCCGATCGACCGGGTGTTCCTGCCGCGTGCGGACATCGCTACGGAGACCTTGGTCGCCGGGCTCATCGAGCTCGGGTGGGAGGTCGACGACGTGACCGCCTACCGGACCGTGCGGGCCTCGCCGCCGCCTGCGGACACGCGGGAGGCGATCAAGGGGGGTGGCTTCGACGCCGTTCTCTTCACGTCGTCGTCCACGGTGCGGAACCTGGTGGGGATCGCCGGCAAGCCGCACAACGTGACCGTGATCGCGTGTATTGGTCCTGCTACGGCGAAGACGGCCGAGGAGCATGGGCTGCGGGTGGATGTGATGGCCCCGGAGCCGTCCGTGCACAAGCTGGCCGAGGCGTTGGCGAACTTCGGGCTTCGGCGGAGAGCTGCCGCGCAGGAAGCCGGCGATCCGGTTACCCGGCCCAGTGAGCGTCGGCCCGGTGCTCGGCGGCGGCGTACGACCTGAGGCGGGTGGGCGGAGCGCATCCCCCTGGTGTGCTCCGCCACGCAGGGCATGTAAAGGCTTTGTGACGCGTGGGAGAGCGACGTCCTCCGATCACTAAGGTGTTGGCCCACTTCCGGTGCCTACGGGCGCGCCGGGCGATCACCAGGTAATCGGGGGCTCCCGTGGAATCCGTCTTCGAGCATGGCGACCGGCTCTTCGGCTTATTGGGCAGACTCGTGTCCCGGCCGAGGAAGGGCGAGGCGCCCGGCGAGGTGCCGGGGCGGGACGGCCTCCCCATACTCAGCCTGCTCGGCGATCACCAGGACGGCCTCGCCGAGCAGGTCGGACAGGCACTGCGGGCGGCCCAGCCCCGGTCCGTCCCCCACGAATCCGTCGACATGGACAGGATCTGGGACAAGGTCGTCGCCGAGCGGGGAGATCCGTCCGCTCCGAACCTGCTGCCTCCCGAGTGGCAACGTGCCGAGATGTACCGGCGCATCCTCGTCGAGCTGGCCGCGGAGTTCTCCTCAGCACGCTACGGGCTCGACCGGAGCGTGCGGTTCAAACGGCTGGGGCTCGTCAACTGGCTGCTGGAGATGACGGACACGGTGCAGCAGCCGAACAGCGAGCACGGGCAGATCGTGCTGCGGCGTCTGCGCGACCGCGAACTGGAGCGCAGATGGCTGTTCGGGTTCATGCGCAGCCCGAGTACCGAGGTCTCGCTCCAGGGACATGTGCCCTGGTGGGCGTATCTCCTCGGACTGCACCTGCTGCCGGTCATCTGGTTCCGGGTCTGGCGCGGTGTGGGCAGCGAATACCGCTGGCTGCTGCGCCAGCCGTACATGGCGCCGGGAGATCCGGGCACCTTCATCGGGTTCGCCGTACGGCTCACCCAGCCCCGGTGGGGGCGTGAAGACCCGCGGCAGATCAGCAAGTTGATGATCAACGCCTTTCTGGAGGATCTGCGGGTCGCCTACCGGCGCCGGCCGTGGCGACGCCGCGCCCACCGCCGTACGGCTTACTGCGTGGCGCTCCTGAAAGGAGTGAGCGAGTCCAACGGAGGGCAGGAACTGGTCCGGCTGCTCGCCGAAGTGCGCAACGACCAGGGTGCCTTCGATCCGCTGCTTCTGGTGACGAGCCGCCACGAGGATCTGCTCGAACCCGTGCGGGTCCGTCAACTGACGAGCGACCCCGGCCCGTACGACGCCTGGTGCCAGCGGTTGCGGGACGCCGGAGGCGATCGGGACGCCGAGTTCTGGTACCTGCCGGTGCGGATTCCGGCACCGCTCCGGGACGATGACCCCGATCTCGACACACAGAGCGAACGCACCTCCATAGCGCGCCGGTTGACGGTGCCCCGTACGCCTGTCTGGGCGGGGCGCGCCATGACCGCAGTGGTCGCGGGCACCACGCTCGCGCTGCTCGCCGGCGGGGTCGCCGTCGGGGTCGCCAACGAGTTGGCCTGGCAGCGGCAGCACTGCGGACTGAACCGTTCCGACCCCGACGCGCGGACCGTGCGGTGGCAGTCGGCCGCGCAGCAGTGCGTCGGAGTCGCCCCGCACGGTTTCGCGTTCGGCTCCACCGATCCGAGCGTCCGGAAAACCCTCCGCACCATCGCGGAGCAGAACGAACAGGCCGAACGGCAGCACGCCGCGGACCCCTCCCGGCCGCTCGTGACGCTCGTCCACCTCTCCGCCCTGCTCAGCACCCGCAAAGGGCAGTCGTCCGACACGCTGTCGTACGCACGCGAGCAGTTGCAGGGCGCGGCGAGCGCGCAGTACCGGCAGCTCAAGAAGAACGGGGAGGACAACGCACCCCTGCTGCGCGTCTTCCCGGCCAGCGCCGGGATCGGCATGGGATCCGGAGCCGATGTCGCGCGCCTGATCAAGGGCATGATGCGGACCGACCCGACCATCGTCGGGGTCACCGGACTCGACCAGAGCCGCAAGGCCACGATCACGACGATCCACGAACTCACCCGGGCCGGGCTGCCGATGGTCGCCACGACCCTGTCCGCGGACGCCCTCCCCGACGAGTCGGCGCTGTACTACCAGGTCTCGCCGCAGAACCGGCGCGAGGCGACGGTCGCCGCCGCGTACGCGGACCACCTCGCCGACGTGCGAAAGCTGAAGCAGCGCACCGTACGGGTCGTGTACTCACTGGACCGGAGCGACGAGTACAGCGCGAACCTGCGCGCGGACGCCGTCGCGTCGTTCAAGGCGGCGGGCTTCGGGGTGGAGGAGCGGGGCTACATGCCCGACTCGGCATCCTCCGGGACCTCTTCGGGCACCGGTGCGCGCACCATCGGCGAAGAGGCGTGCGGCTACCAGGGGATGATCTTCTTCGCGGGGCGCAGCGAGGACTTCGAGACGGTCCTGGGAGCCACCAACGACACCTGCGGTTCGAACCCGCCCTGGTTCCTGGGCGGCGACGACGTGGCCCGCCTCGGCGCCGACCCGGACCGGCGCAAGGCGTACCCCCGCGTCCCCTATGAGTTCCTCGACTTCACCGTCGGCCCGGCCTCCTGCGACGGCCGCAGCGATCTGTACAGCACGATGAAGGAGTTGTTCCGCGACGAGTGCCGGCAGGTCGAGGACACCTCGCTGGACGGGCACGCCTCCCTCGCCTTCGACGCGGTGAACCTCTACCTCAAGGCCATCGCCCGCCTCCAGGACACCGCCCCCGACATTCCCCTGACCCCGGCGGCCGTCTGGTACGCCCTCAGCGGTATCCACGGCGCCGCCGCGCTGGACGGGGAGAGCGGCCGTATCGACTTCGGTGGAACGGTGGACCGGCAGGTCCCGCTCGACAAGCTCATCTCCGTCCAGCGGGTGGAGGGGGCGGGCCGGCCGGAGCAGATG
>NZ_JBXVPZ010000212.1:0-16746 GCF_057961495.1 Streptomyces sp. P5F9
TGTCCGGCCCGTACCCCGCGTTGGACCCCGAGTAGAACAACTTCCCGTTCTCCATCAGGAACAGCGCCGGATACGTGGGGAACTGCCGTTTGGTCGACGTGTACGTCCACTTCTTCGTCGCCGGATCAAAGATCTCGTTCTTCCCCGGCACCAACTGCCCGATGTCATCGAGCCCGGAGACACTGAGCACCTTCCCATCGCTCAACGTCGTCAACGTCGGATACCACCGAGCCTCGTTCATCGGATCGACCTTGATGTACTTCTCGGCGACCGGATCGAACTCGTACGCGTTCTTGATCCCCTCGAAGTCCCGCTTGTCCAGCCCGAACTTGTTCCCGATGCCATACGTGTTGCGCTCGTCGGCACCGGTCAACCCCTGGATGCGGTAGTTGTCCTGGGTCCCGGTCTCGTACGTGGTGCCCTCCTTCGGCGCCTCGACGACGACCCGGGCGTAACCGGGGTTGTTCCGCAGGAACTTGCCGGTGCTCTTGTCGAACACCTTCGTCGCGCGCGGGATCAGCACCGAGTCCGTGGAGACGAACGACTTGCCGTTCGCCTTGCCCGTGAACTTCGTGCCCTGGGGCAGTGTCATCGGCTTGTCGGGATTCTCGTTGTAGAGAATCATGACGCCGCCGGCCTTCTTGACGTCACCCTTCAGCTTCTCGTACTTCTTGGTGCCGCCCGCGATGAGGATGTTGCCGTCGGCGAGCTGGGTGTGCCCGGTGCAGAACAGATCGGCGGGAGTCGGGATCTTCTTGATGGTGCCCTTCACCGGGTCCCAGATCCGCGACTCGAACTTCTTGGCGTTGAAGTTGTCCTGGTTGTTCCCCGAGCCCGCGACGAGCAGCACTTTCCCGGTGTGCAGGAGCACCGCGTGAATGGTGTCCTGCCGGTACTCCTTGGGGAACTGGATGATGTCCCAATGCCCGTTCTCCGCTTTGTACTCGGGCTTGTTGATGACGTACTGGTGGTATCTCTCGGTCCCGAATCTGTACAGCCAGGGCCCGTTCATCCCGGCCAGGGCGAGTACGACCACCGTGCTGATCGCGAGTCGACGGGCACGGCGCCGGCCGGCTTCCTTCATTCCTTACGACCCCCCGGCCCACCGAGCGCGATCCGCATGGTCTGCTCGCCGCTGTTCGAGGCCGCCCAACTGGGTTTCCGCTGAGGGCCATGCGCGACCGGCGACGCCTGCGGCGGCGGAACGGCGTCCTGAGGCTCATCCGGGAGGACAGCGGACGGCCGCTTCCTCTCCTGCCGGAGCATGTACCGCCATGCCAGGATCGGCGACGCGGTGATCAGCAGGGCGAGCGTGGCCCAGGTGATCATCGCCGGATGGGAGTGCCCGTTCTCGAACCCGGCCATCAGCGACCCGGCGAAGACCAGGATGAAGAACCAGTGCACCCGGAACGTCCCGAACAGCGTGTCGGGACTGGCCGAATCGCCCTTGGGCGTGACCACGAACCTGCTCTTGCGGCGCAGTACGGCGTCCAGCAGCGAGCGGGCGTATATCGGCGCCGACAGTGCCGACATCACCATGCCCGCGACCCCGCCCGACCCCTCCGGCTCGTGCGGCGAGACGTTGTGCCGCCGGTTCCAGATGTACAGGCCGATCTGCAGCGCGGACGCGTTGCCGTACAGCATCAGCCACACCGTCGGGTCGATGTTCACACCCGAGGCGCCCATACCCAGGAACAGCGCACAACTCAGCGCCGCGAGCATCCAGTTGAGCGCCGACATCGGGTAGAAGATGATCATCATCGTGTAGTTGAAGAGCTTCCCCGGAGGCATCGAGAAGAAGCCCTTCCAGTACTGCTTGAGGATCGTCTCGTACGTCCCCCGCGACCACCGGAGCTGCTGCGTGAAGAAGTCGGTCCAGGCGCTGGGCCCTTCGCCGACCGCGAGCACGTCCGGCGTGTAGACCGACTTCCACTTCTTGCCGGTGACCGGGTTCTTGGCCCGGTGCATCTCGAAGCCGGTGGCCATGTCCTCGGTGATCGAGTCGTACAGGCCGCCGATCTGCTGAAGTGCCTTGATCCGTACGGCGTTTGACGTGCCGACGAACATCGGCGAGCCGTAGCGGTTGCCGGCGCGCTGGATCAGGGCGTGGAAGAGGAACTGCTGCGACTCGGCGGCCTTGGTGACCGGGCCCTCGTAATTGCCGTACACCTGGGGGCCGATGACGAATCCGACGTCCGGGTCACGGAAGAAACCCAGCATCCGCTCCAGGTAGTTGGGCAGCGGCACGTGGTCGGTGTCGACGGAGGCGAAGTAGTCGTACTCGTCGCCGTGCGCCTCCAGCCAGGCGTTGTAGTTGCCGTGCTTGGTCTTCGCGCGGTGTGCGCCCTTGGGGCGGTTCCACTTCTCGACTCCCTTGCGGGTGAAGTGGTGTACGCCGAGCCGCCCGCAGACGGCCTTGACCTCGGGGTCGTCGCCCTCGTCGAGCAGCCACACGTGAAGCAGCCCCCGGTGGCGCAGCCGTACGGCCGCCTCCAAGGTCTTGGTGACCATCTCCAGGGGTTCCTTGCCGGGCACGAACGTCGTGATGAACGCGACTCTCGTGCCGGTCTCCGGCACCACCGGGACCGGGTCGCGGGCGACCAGCGTGGCGTGCGCGTTGGACAGCACGTTCATGCAGCGGAAGAACTCGATCAGACCGATCGCGACCAGCATCACGATGTCCAGCGCGGGCAGGAAGTCGTAGGCGGGATAGTCGCGTTGGGTCCAGTGCTCCGGCTGCATCAGCCAGCCGAGCAGGACCAGGGACAGCAGCGGCGCCGCGCCCAGCATGAGGGCGGCGCGCAGGCGGTGCGTCTCCTGCGACAGCAGCGACCGGTACTGGACCTTGTACGGCTTGCCCGGATCGGGCTGTGTGAGGGGTCCCGCCAGGCGGCTGTAGTGCTCGTAGTCGTATCTCGGAAGTGTGCTCTTGATCCGGCGGAAGCTGCCGGTCCGGTGTCCCGGGGCCCTGAGTTCGGTGGTTTGTGTCTGTGACGGGTCGAGGTCGTGCCGGGCGCCCGTCGGCGTCGACGTCATGAGTCATCCCCCCACACGCGAAAACGCGCGTGTCTGTTCGTTTCGGCCGCCCGCCGGCGTCCCCCTCGACCCTCGACGGGCGTGTCAGTGGTGGCCGCGGTGACCACACAGTCCACCTACAGAGATGTGCGACTGCGACCGTCGGGTTGCGCGATGCCCCCTCCGACATCTGTTCCAGGGCGGGGCCCCTCCTCCCCGCGAAACCGCGCAACCGGTTCCTTACCCCCTCAACTGCCGTGTACCGGCAGCATCTTCAAAACCAGGGTTCTACGGTGCTCATCTTGATCGCAAGACACGAAACGCGGTGTTTACCGGTCATACGCGTTCATTGGGGCGCGTGTGGGGATCATGTGGAGCCGTTGTGGACAGCCTTGTGCGCACGTTGTCGAAGTGCTCTCTTATGGCGTTCTCGGCACGTTTCGCATCCCCGGACCGGACCGCGTCGAGGATCGCCCGGTGCTGGCGGCAGGTGACCTCGGGGTCCTGCGGGCCGGCCGCGAGATCGGTGTGGACGCGGTGGAAGGCGTCCCAGAACGCCTCCAGGACCTCGCTCAGCAGCGCGTTGTCCAGACCCCGGTAGAGCGTGGCGTGAAAGGCGCGATCGGTGGCCGCGAGCCCGACGCCCTCGGCGGCCTCCCGCTCCATCTGCCGTACCAGCGCGTCGAGTTCGAGGAGATCCCGCTCCGGCAGCCGCCCCGCGAGCCGGGCGACGAGCCCCGACTCCACCGCCTCCCGCAGTTCGAGCAGCTGCAGCAGGCTGTCCTCGCCGCGGCGGTGCCCGACGACGGTACGGAACGCGAGCCCTTCGACCATCGGCGCGAGCGACATCGGGCCGACGTACGTCCCGAACCCGTGCCGGATCTCGACGATCCCCATCGCCTGCAGCGCCTTGAGCGCCTCGCGCACCGAGTTCCGGCTCGCCCCCAGAAACACCATCAGCTCGGGCTCGGTCGGCAGCGGGGCCCCGGAGGACAGCCGACGGTCGAGGATGAGCTTCTTGATCCGCTCCTGCAGGTCACGGGCTGTCATGGCCAGAGGGTATCCGGCCAAACGGGGGGTGAGCTGTGTTCCGCCCATGCAAAAAGCCCCCCGCAGTGCGGAGGGCCTTGCTGTCTGTGCGCCGCCAGGGACTCGAACCCCGGACCCGCTGATTAAGAGTCAGCTGCTCTAACCAACTGAGCTAGCGGCGCGTGACTCACGCCTTCCGCTGGATCTGAGTCTCGCGGAGGGCGACGAGAAAAATACTACCTGGTCCGGAGGGGTGCTTCGGACCAGCCCTCAGATCGCGAGAGACAGCAGCACCGGCCCCGCCTCACGGTTCAGCGTGTCCGCCGCTTGCCGCAGGCGGTGGGCGTGCTCGACCGGGAGGGAGAGGGCCAGGCAGCCGACCGAGGAGCCGGCCGTGATCGGGACCGCCGCGCAGACTGTGCCCACCGCGTACTCCTGGAGGTCGAGGTGGGGGACCGTCGGCGGCTGGGTCTCCAGGCGGGAGAGCAGCAGCCGGTCGCTGGTGATCGTGCGCGAGGTGAGGCGGGCCATCTTGTGCCGGGAGAGATGGTCGCGCCGGCCGTTGTGGTCGAGCTGGCCCAGCAGGCTCTTGCCGAGCGCGGTCGCGTGCGCGGAGACGCGGAAGTCGACCCACTCGTTGACCGCCGGGGTGGCGGGCCCGGCCGCGTACTGCGTGATCGTGACCTCGCCGTCGACGTACCGGCTGACGTAGACCGCCGCGCCCAGGGAGTCGCGCAGCCGGTCCAGGGTCCGCTGGATCTGCTCGCGCACCGCCTGGTCCCGGCCGGCCGCGGAGCCGAGCCGGCTCAGGGACTCGCCGGTGATGTAGGCGCCGTCGGTGAGCTGCTCGACGTAGCCCTCGCGGCGCAGGGTCCGCAGCAGTGTCGTCAGGCGCTCGGTGCCGAGGCCGGTGCGACGGGCGAGTTCGGTGTCCGTGACGCCGGTGGCGTGTCCGGCGACTGTCTCCAGGATGCGCAGTGCGTCCTGTACCGAGTGGTAGGGAGCGGTCGGCTCGTGCATCAGCGCCACGGTGTTTCTCCCTGCGCTCGCTTTTTTTGGGCCGTGATACCGGACAGCGAATCCCCTCCACGATAGCTGTCAAACGGCCGATGTGGAGCGGCTGTTGGCGAGATTGTGGCGCTCCTTACGGCCTCCGAACTGCGGCGCGAATCCCTTGGCATATGCCTTTGTCATGCCACGTGACGTGGACCTTGGGTGTTCGATTGCTCACGTGTCGTAATTGAATAAATGTCAAAGAATTGCGCCGAGGAATTCCCGGGTCCGCTGTTGTTCCGGATCGCCGAAGATCCGCTCCGGCGGGCCCGATTCGATGACCTTGCCCGCGTCGAACATCAGGACTTGATCTGAAATATCCCGGGCGAAATTCATCTCGTGGGTCACACAGAGCATGGTGATGTCGGTGGTGCGGGCGATGTCCCGCAGGACGTCGAGCACACCCGCGACCAGTTCCGGGTCGAGCGCGGAGGTCACCTCGTCGAGGAGCAGCACCTGCGGCCGCATCGCCAGCGCCCGCGCGATCGCGACGCGCTGCTGCTGGCCGCCGGAGAGCTGGGTCGGGCGGGCGCCGGCCTTGTCGGCGAGGCCGACCAGGTCGAGCAGCTCCAGGGCGCGTGCCTCGGCCTCGTCCTTGGGCAGGCCCAGGACGGTGACCGGCGCCTCGGTGACATTGCGCAGCACGGTCATGTTCGGGAACAGGTTGAACTGCTGGAACACCATCCCGATCTTCTTGCGGATCTCCCGGATCTGCTTCTCGGGCGCGGGGAAGAGCTGCTCCCCGTCGACGGTGATCGTGCCCTCGTCCGGCTTGGTCAGGGTCATCAGCAGCCGCAGGATCGTGGTCTTGCCCGACCCGGAGGGACCGATCAGGGTGACGTGCTTTCCGGACTCCACGGAGAAGTCGAGGCTGTCGAGCACGGTGTTGGACCCGAAGCGCTTGGTGACGTGGTCGAGCCGGATCAGCTCGCTGCCGTCCACCGGCGGGTTGGCGTTGGCGTCGGGATCTTTCATCAGGGGCGTGTCAGCGGACAAGGCGTCGCTCCAGGGCTCGGATCAGCAGGGAGGCGGGATAGGAGATGAGGATGAAGGCCACACCGATCACCGTGATGGGCTCGGTGAACTGGAAGTGCTGCTGGGAGAAGAGCCGGGCCTGCCCCAGCATCTCCAGCACGGTGATCGCCATCAGGATCGGTGTGTCCTTGAGCATCGCGATCACGTAGTTGCCGAGGGCCGGGATCACCCGGCGGATGGCCTGCGGCAGGATCACCGCGGTCCAGGTCCGGCGCACCGGGAGGTTCAGCGCGGTCGCCGCCTCCCACTGGCCGACGGGCACCGCCTCGATACCGGCGCGGTAGACCTGCATCGTGTACGTCGAGTAGTGCAGCCCGATCGCGAAGACACCGGTGGTCAGCGCGGAGAAGGTCAGACCCCACTCGGGCAGCACGTAGAACAGGAAGAACAGTTGCACCAGCAGCGGGGTGTCCCGCACGAACTCGGTGACGACCCCGACCGGCCAGCGCACCCAGCGGGTCGGCGTCCGCATCAGCAGCGCCCACACCAGGCCCAGCCCGAACGAGATCAGCGACCCGAGGACCAGTGCCTGCAGGGACACCTTCAGGCCGTCCCAGAAGTACGGCATGAAGTCGCTCACGGCGTTCCAGTCCCACTTCATGCGACATGACCTCCTCCGACGCCCGTGGTCTCGGGGCGCCTCAGCTCACGTGCGGCGAACCCGCCCCCGGTGTCCTTGCCGATCCCGGCCTTCAGCTTCTTCTCCAGTCCGCGCATCAGCCGGGTGAGGGTGAAGGCGATCACGAAGTAGATCAGCAGGATGTACGTGTAGATCTCCGCGCTCTGCTGCAGCGCGAGCCGCACCAGGTTGGCGCTGAAGGTGAGATCGCCCATGCCCATGACCGAGACCAGGGCGGTGCCCTTGAGCAGCTCGATCAGCAGGTTGCAGAAGGGCGGGACCATCTCCGGCACCGCCTGCGGCAGCAGGATCAGCCGCATCCGCTGCCAGGGCGTGAAGCTCAGCGCGACCCCGCCCTCCTGCTGCGCCGGGTCGACCGCGTTCAGCGCCCCGCGCACGATCTCCGAGCCGTACGCCCCGTAGGTCAGCCCGAGGGCGAGCGTGCCCGCCCACATCGGGACCAACTGCCAGCCGAAGGCGACCGGCAGCACGAAGAACACCCAGAAGATCATGACGAGGGCGGAGGTGCCGCGGAACACCTCGGTGTAGAAACCGGCGAGGAAGCGGACGACCCACAGCCGGTGGGTACGGGCGACGCCGACGACGAACGACACGGCGGTCGCCAACAGCGCGCTGAGGACGAGGAGTTGGACGGTGGTCCAGATCCCCTTGAGGACGAGTTCCCAAAGGCCTGAGGTCATCCGCCACAGAGCTCCTTCGCGGTGAGGTCCGTCATCTCGGCCTCGGTGAACCCGAAGGGCCGCAGGATGCGCAGGACTTCGCCGGTCTTCTTGAGCTTGTGCAGCTCGACGTTGAAGGCGTCGCGCAGCCTGGTCTCGGTCGGCCGGAACGCGAACGCGCCCCCGTCGACATGGGGTTTGCCGTCGACGAGCGGTGCGAAGGCGGCGGTGGCCTCCGCCTTGCTCGACTTCTTCACGACCGCGCGCGTGGTGACCGCCGTACCGGCGAAGACGTCGACGCGCCCCGCTTCCACGGCGTTCAGCCCGGCGACCTGGTCCGGCACGATGAGGATGTCGCTCTGCTTGTATCCGGCGTCGACGGCGTACTGGATCTCCGCGTACCCGGTGCCGGTGGCGAACTTCGCCCTCTTCTCCACGACATCCTTGTAGGTGTGCAGCCCTTTCGGGTTGCCCTTGCGCACGATGAACGAGTCGAGCATCTGGTAGTCGGGGTCGGCGAAGATGACCTGCTGGCAGCGGTCCGGGTTCACGTACATCCCGGCGGCCACGACGTCGAACTGCTGCGAGTTCAGGCCCGGGATGAGCGAGCCGAACTCGGTGGGCACGGGCTGCACCTTGTCGACGCCGAGCCGTTTGAAGATGGCCTTCGCCAACTCCGGTGCCTCGCCGGTGAGATGGCCGTCCTTGTCGATGTACCCGAACGGGATCTCACCCGCGATCCCCAGCCGTACGACGCCCTGCGCCTTCAGCCGTTCGAGCAGATCACCGCCGCTCGTGGTCGAAGCGGTGGCCACACGACTGCAGCCGGCCGCGCCCAGCGCACCTGCCGCCGCCACCCCGGCGAGCAGTGCCCGGCGGGTGTGACCCGGCGTGTGACCGGATGTGTGTCTGTCGTTCCCAATTGGTGGAGCCATGGGCGCGCAGCTACCCGACCGCTCCCGGGTTATGCACCCTGGATGACATGACGGATCAGTTCATCGAGGTCTCACTCGCACAGCGGAACGTCCACTGCCGGGCAAAACTGCTGGTAGAACGCGCCCCGCTGACCTGCGCGGCGATCTGGGACGCACTCCCGCTCGTCGGCGACGTCTACCACGCCAAGTACGCCCGCAACGAGATCTACGCCCTTTTCCCGCCATTCGCAGAAACGGAACCCCCGCTGGAAAACCCCACAGTCACCCCCATACCGGGCGATCTCTGCTATTTCGCCTTCGCCGGCACGGAACTCGGCACGAAGGCCTACGGCTACGACCGCGAGGTCCGCGCCGGCACGACGGTCGTCGACCTGGCCCTGTTCTACGAACGCAACAACCTCCTCCTCAACGGTGACGTGGGCTGGGTGCCCGGCATCGTCTGGGGCCAGGTGGTCGAGGGCCTGGAGGAGATGGCGGAGGCCTGCAACGACCTGTGGCGGTCGGGAGCGGCGGGGGAGAGCCTCAGCTTCCGGCGGGCCTGACCCCGGAGACCCCGGCGCCGAACAGCGCGTGCGCCGCCCGCAGCACCAGATCGTCCCGGTGCCGGGCGCCCACGATCTGCAACCCGACCGGCAGCCCGTCGCCGTCGTTCCCCACCGGGACGGTGGCGGCGGGCTGCTGGGTCAGGTTGAAGGGGTACGTGAACGGGGTCCAGCCCGTCCAGCGGCGGTGCCCCGAACCCTTCGGGACCTCGACTCCGGCCTCGAACGCGGTAATGGGCAGGGTCGGCGTGACGAGGAGGTCGTAGCGCTCGTGGAACAGGCCCATCCTGCGGCCGAGTTCCATGCGGGCGTCCACCGCCGCCAGATAGTCCAGCGCCGAGAAACCCGCTCCCGTCGCGCAGATCTCCCGCAACCCCGGGTCGAGCAACTCCCGTTGCTGCGGCGCGAGTTTCTGCGTCACCCGGGCCGCTCCGCTGAACCACAGGGTGTGGAAGGCGTCCACCGGGTCGCTGAAGTCGGGGTCGGTCTCCTCGACGTACGCGCCGAGCGCGGCCAGCCGCTCCACGCCCCGCCGTACCGCCGCCGCGACCGCCGGACGCACCGCGACCTGGCCGCCGAGGGAGGGTGAGTACGCGATCCGCAGGCCCTGTATGCCGTCTGCGAGCGCCTCCGTGAAGGAGCCCGGTGCGCGGTCGAGCCCGGACCAGTCGCGGGCGTCCGGTACGCCGATCACGTCCAGCAGCAGCGCCGCGTCCGCCGCGTCCCGCGTCATCGGGCCGACGTGCGACAGCGTGCCGAACGCGCTCGCCGGGTACAGCGGCACCCGGCCGTACGTGGGCTTCAGGCCGAAGATCCCGCAGAAGGACGCGGGGATACGGACACTGCCGCCGCCGTCCGTGCCCAGCGACAACGGGCCCGCGCCCAGGGCAACGGCCGCCGCGCTCCCGCCACTTGAACCACCCGCCGTGCGCGAGGGGTCGTGCGGGTTGCGGGTGACGCCCGACAGCGGGGAGTCCGTGACGCCCTTCCAGCCGAACTCCGGGGTCGTCGTCTTGCCGATGAACACCGCGCCGTGCTCACGGAGTCGGGCCACCGAGGGCGCGTCCTCGTCCCAACTGCCCTGCTCGGCAATGGTCTTGGAACCGCGCAGGGTCGGTGCGCCGCGCTGGAGCAGGATGTCCTTCACGGTGACCGGCACCCCGTCCAGGAGTCCGGTCGGCTCCCCGCGCCGCCAGCGTTCGGCCGATTCGGCCGCCGACGCCAACGCACCCTTCGCGTCGAGCCGTACGAACGCGTTCACGGCGGGCTGGATCTCCTCGGCCCGTTCCAGGGTCGCGCGGGTCGCCTCCACGGGGCTGAACTCCCCTCTGCGGTAGCCGTCCAGGAGTTCCACGGCGGTCAGCTCGGTGAGTTCGGTCGTCATCCGGCCCTCCAGAGTGGGGAGTTCAGTGCCCCGGTACGTACCCACGCTTCTTGTCGACCACGTTCGGCAGCGGCCTGCCCGCCTCCCATCTCTCGTACGCCGCCACGAACTGCGTGCCGAGTTCGTCCCGCCAGCCGACCGTGTCGCCGCTCATGTGCGGGGAGACGATCAGCCCCGGGACCTGCCACAACGGGCTGTCGGGGGTGAGGGGTTCGGCCTCGAAGACGTCGAGGGCGGCGCCCGCGATCCAGCGCTTCGTCAGCGCCTCGGCGAGCGCGCTTTCCACGACGAGTTGGCCACGGCCCACGTTGATGAAGCGCGCCGAGGGCTGCATACAGCCGAAGCGGCGGGCGTCGAACATGCCCCGCGTGTCGTCCGTGAGCGGGGCCGCCGAGATCACCCAGTCGGCGCGGGCCATCAGCCGGTCGATCTCGCCGGGGCCGTGGATACCGGTGCGCGGGGTGCGGCCGACGAGGGCGGTCGTCACCCCAAGTGCCTTGAGGGTGCGGACGATCGCCCGCCCGATCGGCCCGGAGCCGACCACACACGCACGCGTTCCGGCCACCCGCTGCGCCTCGCGGTGCCGCCAGGTCCGCTCCCGCTGGAGCTCCAGCGTCCTGGGCAGGTCCTTGGCCATCGCGAGGACGAGGGCGGCGACGTACTCGGCGATCGGCTGGTCGAAGACACCCCGCGCGTTCGTCACCACCGTGTCGGAGTCCGCGAGTTCGGGACACATCAGGTGGTCCACACCGGCGCTGGCCGTGTGCACCCAGCGCGGCCGGGGACCCTCGCCGGGCCAGGCGGCGCGTACCGCGTGCGAGGCGAAGTCCCACACCAACAGGACGTCGGCGGACGGAAGCCGAGCCGCGAGCGTCGACTCGTCGGCGTGCTCGACGCGCACCCGGCCGGTGAGCCTGCCGAGGCGGGGCGGCGGGTCGGCGTCCAGGACGAGAAGGGTGGGCAGGGCACGGGGAGTTGCGGTCATGCGAAGCCGTTTCTCGCGAGAGGTACAGCGTGAGGCACGGCGGGAGGCACCGGGCGCGGCCGTCTGACATGCGCGGATTGACCACGCTCGCACTCGAACCTACCTTCGTCAACACGGACGCCCGCACGGACCGTTGTCACCCCGTTTCTCTTGGTGAGGCCGGTGTAGTCATGCATGTCTCCTTCCTGGGCGGCCCCCGCCCGCAGCGCGGTGTCGGTGTCGTCGCCCCCTTCGACTTCGCGCTGGACCGCGAGTTGTGGCGCTGGGTCCCCGACGACATCTCGCTGCACCTCACGCGGACGCCGTTCGTGCCCGTCGAGGTGAGCCTCGACCTGGCCCGGCTCGTCAGCGAGCACGAGACGCTCCACGACGCGGTCCGCACCCTGAACGCGATCGCCCCCGAGGTCGTCGCGTACGCCT
The DNA here is from genome assembly GCF_057961495.1 of Streptomyces sp. P5F9. Lineage (NCBI taxonomy): Bacteria > Bacillati > Actinomycetota > Actinomycetes > Kitasatosporales > Streptomycetaceae > Streptomyces > Streptomyces sp. P5F9. The sequence continues at coordinate 11,698 of NZ_JBXVPZ010000212.1, forward strand.
GCACCTCCGGGAGCTTCGTCGGCGGGATCGCCGGGGAGCGCGCGATGTGCGAGGCGATGACCCGGGCCGGCGAGGTCCCGTCATTGACCACCTCGGGCGCCCTCCTGGCCGCCCTCACCGAACTGGGAGCCCGTCGCATCGCCCTGGTCACCCCCTATACCGTGTCCGTCACCCAGTCTCTGGAGGAGTACCTCGCCGAGGCCGGCGTCGAGGTCACCGGCCGCGCCTTCATGGGCCTGACCAGGCACATCTGGAAGGTGCCGTACCGCGACGTCGTCGACATGGCCCGCCAGGCCGTCAAGGGCGAGGCCGACGCGCTCTTCATCAGCTGCACCAACCTCCCGACGTACGACGTGATCCCCCAGCTGGAGGCGGAACTGCGGATACCGGTCGTATCGGCCAACCAGGTCACGATGTGGGCAGCCCTCCGCCGACTGGGTACGCGTGCCGTGGGCCCCTATCAGGCGCTGCTGGACGAGTCCGCCCGCCGCCAGGGGCCGGTACTGCCGGAAGAACACCAGGAAGGCTGGTCATGACCGCACTCGGATTCCTCTACCCGGGCCACTCCGCCGAGGACGACTACCCGCGCATCGAGCAGCTCCTGGGCAGCGACGTCCGCCTCGACCTGGTCCACACGGACATCGGCGAGGACGCACACCGCGTGGACGCGCTCCTGCGGATGGGCTCCCCCGAGCGCCTCACGGCGGGCGTCGAACAACTCCGCCTGTCCGGCGCCGAGGCCGTCGTCTGGGCCTGCACGAGCGGCAGTTTCGTCTACGGCTGGGAGGGCGCCCACGACCAGATCCGCGGCCTGGCCCGGGCGGCGGGCCTCCCGGCCTCGTCGACGTCCTTCGCCTTCGTCCACGCGGCGAAGGAGCTGGGGGTGCGCCGGGTGGCCGTAGGAGCGACGTATCCGGAGGACGTGGCGAACCTGTTCGCGGACTTCCTGCGGGCCGGGGGAGTGGAACCGGCCGTGGTGCGCGCCTCCGGCATCATCACCGCCGCCGAGGTCGGCACCTGGGGCTACGACGAGGTGCTCGCCCTGGCCCGGGCGGTGGACGGCCCGGACATCGAGGCGGTCCTCCTCCCGGACACGGCCCTGCACACGGCCGCCTACATCCCCGACCTGGAGAAGGAACTCGGCAAGCCGGTCCTCACCGCCAACCAGGTCACGGTCTGGGAGGCCCTGCGGCTGGCGGACCGCAAGGTCAACGCGCCGGACCTTGGCGCGCTGTTCACGAAGGAACCACTCGTGCAGGCGGGCTGAGCCGCCCGGCCGGCTTCCGGGAATAAAGCGGAGACAGCCTCCTGTTACGCGGAGAAGGAGCGGGGAAGGACACCGCACAGCTCACAACAGGAGGCACCCACCGTGGCGGCAGACGACGAGGTCCGGGGCGCGACCGACGAGATCAGGGGTGACGAGATCCGGGGCACGGCACAGGGCACCGCCCCCGTCCCCCTCTCCGTACTGGACCTGGTGACCGTGGGCGCCGGCCGTACCGCCACCGACGCGCTGCGCACCAGCGTGAAGATCGCCGCTCTCGCCGAGTCGCGCGGCTTCCACCGCTACTGGGTCGCCGAGCACCACTCGATGCCGGGCGTCGCCTCCTCCTCGCCCGCCGTGATCCTGGCCCACCTCGCGGCCCACACCGAGCGCATCCGCCTCGGCTCGGGCGGCGTCATGCTCCCGAACCACGCGCCGCTCGTCATCGCGGAGCAGTTCGGCACCCTGGAGGCGCTGGCCCCGGGCCGCGTCGACCTCGGCCTCGGCCGCGCCCCCGGCACCGACGGCGCCACCGCCGCCGCCCTGCGCCGCACGGACCGGCTGAACGAGGGCGCCGACGACTTCCCCGAGCAACTCGCCGAACTCACCCGCTTCTTGGACGACGACTTCCCCTCCGGCCACCCCTACGCCCGCATCCACGCGGTCCCCGGCCCGATCCAGTCGACCTCGCCCGGCGGCGTCCAGTCCCCGCACCGCCCGCCGGTCTGGCTCCTCGGCTCCTCCGGCTTCAGCGCCCGCCTGGCCGGCATGCTCGGCCTGCCGTTCGCCTTCGCGCACCACTTCTCCGCGCAGAACACGATCCCGGCGCTCGACCTCTACCGCGAGTCCTTCCGCCCGAGCGCCGTACTCGACGCGCCGTACGCCCTGATCGGTGTCTCCGCGCTCGCCACCGACGACGAGAAGGAGGCCCGCCGCCAGGTGCTGGCCGCCGCCCTCAACATGGTCCGGCTGCGCACCGGCCGCCCCGGACTCGTGCCCACCCCGGAAGAGGCCGAGGCGTACGAATTCAGCCCCATGGAGCGGGAGTTCATCACCTCCTGGAACGCCAACGTCATCCACGGCACCGCCGACGAGGTCCGCGCCGGACTCGACGACCTCCAGAAGCGCACGGGCGCCGACGAGTTGATGCTCACGTCCCACGCCCACAACGGCGACCTGCGCCTGCGCTCGTACGAACTGATCGCGGACGCCTACGGGTTGACGGGCTCTCAGAACTGACGGTTTATCAGGTCTGCCGGCAGGCCTTTGTTCCCAATAGTTCGGAGATACGATCCGGCGCCACCGGACGGGAGTACAGCCACCCCTGTCCGGTGTCGCAGCCGATCCGGCGCAGCCGGGACGCCTGCGACGAGGTCTCCACGCACTCGGCGGTCACCGACAGGCCCAGCCGGTGGGCGAGTTGGATCATCGCCTCGACGATGACCTCGTCCGCCGGGTTCGGCGGGACGGCTCCCTCTTTGTCGCTCTCGTACTGGAAGCCCCGCACGAAGGAACCGTCCAACTTCAGGACGGAGACCGGGAGTCGGCTCAGGTACGCCAGGTTCGAGTAGCCGGTGCCGAAGTCGTCGATGGCGATGTGCACACCCATGTCGCTCAGCGCCTGGAGCGTCTGCAGCGGCCGCCCCGCCGACCCCATCACCGCGGACTCGGTCAGCTCCAACTGCAGCAGCCGCGGCTCCAGTCCGGTCTCGGCGAGGGTGTCCGCCACGTCCGCGACCAGGTCCGAGTCCCACACCTGGCGAACGGCCACGTTGACGCTCACGAAGATCGGCGGCTCGTCCGGGTGGTCCAGCTGCCAACGCCGGGCCTGGCGGCAGGCGGTGACCAGGACCCAGCGGCCGAGCTGCACGATCGAGCCGTCCTCCTCGGCCAGTCCGATGAACCGATTCGGCGTCAGCATGCCGAACTGCGGGTGATTCCAGCGCACCAACGCCTCGACCCCGCGCAGCCGTCCGTTCTCCATCCCCACCAACGGCTGGTACTCCAGGGTGAATTCACCCCGCTCGATGGCCGGACGGAGCGTGGAGGCCAGCGCCTGGCGGGTCATGCGGTGTGCGTTGCGCTCCGGATCGAACAGCGTCCAGCGGGACTTGCCGTCCGCCTTCGCCCAGTACAGCGTCGTGTCGGCGGCCTGCATCAGACAGGTGGCCGTCGTACCGGACGCGTGCCGCTCGACCACACCGATCGACGCCGACAGCGACAGCCGCTGTCCTGACAGGTCGAAGGGCGCCTGCAAGGCCTTGAGCACCGACTCGGCGAGTTCGGCCAGTTGGTCGGTTCCGGTCGAGTCCTCGACGAGCAGCGCGAACTCGTCCCCGCCCAGCCGCGCCACCAGCGGCGAACTCGCCCGCGCGTAACCGGCTTCGTCCGCACACCGCGTCAGCCTTTCGGCCACGGCGGCAAGGAGCCGGTCGCCGACCCGGTGGCCGAGCGTGTCGTTGACCGCCTTGAAGCCGTCCAGATCCAGATAGCACAGGCCGATCCGCCCGGTACCCCCCTGCTCGTACGACTCCGCCTCCAGCGCGGCCGAGAGCCGCTCGAAGAACAGGGTGCGGTTGGGCAGCCGGGTCACCGGGTCGTGCATCTCCAAGTGCCGTAGCCGCGCCTGGAGTTCACGGCGGGCGCTGATGTCGGTGAGGGACAGCAGCACACCGTGTTCCTCGGCGGGCAGCGGTGCCACGGTCACCTGCGCCCACAGCACGTGCCCGTCGGGGTGCTTGACCCGGCGGGTGCAGCTCAGCTTGGCCTGCCGGCCGCGCAGCACCTCGCGGTAGGCGTGCCAGGTGCGCGCGTCCGACTTCAGGTCCATCAGATCGGCCGCGACCCGCCCGGTCAGCGCGGCGCCCGCCTTGCCGAGCAGCGCGCCGAACGAGTCGTTCGCGCTGACGACCAGACCGTCGCGGTCCACGACGGCCATCGCGAGGGGAGCCGCGGAGAAGGCTGACCCGAGGCGGCCGCCTTCGAGGGGCTCAAGGGATGCGAGGGACCCGGGGGACTCGTGGGAATCCGGAACCTCGGTGGAACAGGGGACATCGGTACGAGGCGATGCCTCGCCCTTACTCTCTGTGACGGCTGGCCGGATGAGGTCTGCCGCGGGCGCCGGCCCTTCGGACGTTCCGCTCACCGCTCGCTCCCGCAGTGCACTCGATCTTCGGATGGGTCTCGTCGGGATGGCCGACCGGGTGGGGGGCCGCCGTGCCGTGTCCGTGCAGGAAAGTGTGCCGATCATAGAGGTTGGCCCCCGGCCCTTCCAGCCACTGTCCAGTGTCCCGGAACAACGGCCGGTTCCGGCAGATCGTTTCCGCCCGCACCTGGGCGGGTTCTTCAAATGGCCGACCACATGTGACGTTCCGTGAGTGTTTCCGGATGTCAGCCCGGGCGTGTCCCGGCCGCCCCCTCACTCATCTGGTGCAGATAAACAGGGCGTACCCCAACAAACCATCACAGGCTGGGTGTCGGTGTCCCGTGAACCCGCTCCCGGAGGTCCAACGTGCCGTGTCAGCTCCCCCTCAAGGGGCTCTCCCGTACGGCGCTCAAGGGGCTCGCCCAGTGGCGTACCCGACCCGGACTGCGCGGCACCGCCGCCGTGTTCACCACGATGTCCGCACTCGCCGCGACCTCGATCATGTCCAGCCAGTCGGTCGCCGAGCCGTTCTCGACCACACCCTGTGCTCTCAAGCGCACCGACGCCCACCACTCCGAGGGCCTCGACACCTGGAACACCGCCTACCCGCGCCCCACCCGCCCGCTCGACGCGGTGATGA
>NZ_JBXVPZ010000213.1:0-16662 GCF_057961495.1 Streptomyces sp. P5F9
AATCCCCCCTCGTCCACCCGCATCCGCACCCGCATCCGCACCCGCACCCGCGCCCCGTCGTCACGACACCACGGCTGCGCCTCGCGTGAATCACGGTACGGCGCTTGCGGGTTGGGCAGTAGGGCATGGCGTGCTTCCGTGGACGGCGGCGGGACTGTGGATAACCCGGCCACTCGGACGGGTGAACCCGGCCGTGTTTCAGGCCTGTTCGGCCACGTTGTCCCCAGCCCGTCCGGCCAGGATTCCCCCAGCTCGTTCGGCCACCGCCGCCGGATCGTCGAGGACGGCCCGCACCACCGAGTGCGCGGCCCCCAGCAGCGGGCCCTCGGGCCCCAGCCGCGACACCGACACCGGACAGGCGGGCCCCGCCGTGCGCCGTGCCAACTCGGCCTCCAGTGACGGCAGCAGCCAGGGCGCGAGACCGGACAGCGCGCCGCCCAGCACCACCAGCTGCGGATCGAGGAGGTTGACCGCTCCGGTCAGCGCGATGCCGAGCGCCGTACCGGCGTCGTGCAGGGCACCTCGTACCGCCTCGTCGCCGTCGGCGGCGCGCGTCGCGAGCAGACCGACCCGGTCCGCGCCGGGCTCCAGACCGGCGGCGCGCAGCACCGCCTCCTCGCCCGCGTACTGTTCGAGGCATCCGTGCCCGCCGCACGCGCACTCCGGCCCGTCCGGACGCACCGGGACATGCCCCAACTCGCCCGCGAATCCCCGTGTTCCGCGCAGCAGCCGCCCGTCGACGACGACCGCGGCGCCGATGCCGATCTCGGCCGACACATGCAAGAAGTCGCGCGGAGTGGTGTCGCCCAGCCAGAGTTCGGCGAGCCCGCCGAAGTTGGCCTCGTTGTCGACCGTGGGCGGGAGCTCGGCGGGCAGCAGGGCGCCGAGATCCGTGTCGTGCCAGTCGAGGTTCGGGGCGCGGACGACCGTACGGCCGTCACGTGCCACCAGACCGGGCACGGCGACCGCGAGCCCGGCCGGCCACAGGCCCTCCGCGTCCGCCTCGGCGACTACCTGCCGTACCAGCGCGGTGAGTTCGGCGAGCACCGGTTCGGGGGAGCGGCCGCGGTTCACGCCGTGCCGTACGGCACGGGCCCGTATCTCGCCTCGCAGATCGACCGCGCAGACCGTGAGATGGTCGACGCCGATCTCCGCGCCGATCCCGGCCGGACCACACCCGCTGACGGCGAGCGCCGATCCGGGGCGGCCCACCCGGCCGGGCCGCTCGGGGCCCAGCTCTTCGAGGAGCCCCGACCGGATCAGCTCGTCCACCAGCGTCGACACCGCCGCACGGGTCAGCCCGATGCGCGAAGCCACGGCAGCACGCGAGAGAGGGCCCTCGGCGCTCACCGTGTGCATCACGCGCGCGAGGTTGCGCCGGCGCATGCCCTGCTGGGTGTCGGGCAGGGCACGCCCGGACCCGGCGGGGTGCGCCTCGTGCAGCGGTGCGGTCATGCCTCCGTCAGTCCTCGGTCGGTGTACGTCAACGGGCGTCCGGCCCCCGTTCGAGCAGCGGAGCCGCGTCGGAGAGTACCCCGGAGATCCTGGCCAGCGTCGCCTCGTCGCGCTCCACGGCGTTCAGCACCGGCCCGGCCGCCGTACTCCAGCGCCGGGCCACCGCGGCCGGATCCTCGCCGGTCAGCAGCCCGGCGGCCTGCGCGGCGGCACCGAGCGCGACCAGTTCCTTCGCCTCGGGCACCTGGACCGGGCGCCCCGACAGCCGCCGTACGGTCTCCTGCCAGGCCGTGCCCCGGGCGCCCCCGCCGATCAGCAGCAGCGGCGTGGTGCGGTCCGCGTCCTCGTCGAGGACCAGGTCGAGCGCGCCCAGCAGGGCGTGCACGGCGCCGTCGTAGGCGGCCTGGAGGAGCTGGCCGCCGGTGGTGTCGTGACGCAGGCCGTGCAGCAGGCCGGAAGCGTTGGGGAGGTTCGGGGTGCGCTCGCCGTCCAGGTAGGGCAGCAGCGTGACCGAAGTGCCGGGCTCCACGGCTTCCCGGTCCAGGCCCAGAAGAGCGGCGACCCGGTCCACGGCGAGCGTGCAGTTCAGGGTGCAGGCCAGGGGCAGCCAGTCGCCGTGCGCGTCGGCGAAGCCCGCGACCGTGCCGGACGGGTCGGCGGGGCGGTGCTTCGACACCGCGTACACCGTGCCCGACGTGCCGAGGCTGAGCACGGGGACGCCGGGACGCAGCCCGAGACCCAGCGCGGCGGCCGCGTTGTCGCCGGTGCCGGGAGCGACCAGCGTGCCCTTGGAGAACGGCAGGTCGTGGCAGTCGCGCACCGTCCCCGCCACCTCGCCCGGCCGCACCACCCGCGGCAGCAGCGCCGGGTCGAGCCCGACGTGCCGCAGGATCTCCTCGTCGTACGACTCGGTCCCCGACGCCCACCAGCCGGTGCCGGAGGCATCGCCCCGGTCCGTGGTGCCCTGCCCGGTGAGCCGCTCGGTGAGGTAGTCGTGGGGGAGACGTACGGCCGCCGTGGCGCGCACCGCCTCCGGCTCATGCTCGGCGAGCCAGGCCCACTTCGTGACCGTGAAGGAGGCGCCGGGCACGCTGCCGGTGCGCTCCGCCCAGGCCTTCGGGCCACCCAGTTCCTCGATCAGACGGCGGGCCTGCGGCGCGGAGCGCACGTCGTTCCACAGCAGCGCCGGGCGTACCGGCTCGCCCTGGGCGTCCAGGGTGACCAGGCCGTGCTGCTGGCCGCCGATCGACACGGCCGCCGCCTCGTGGGCCGCGTCCCCGCACTGGCGCAGGGCCTCGCACAGGGCGTCCCACCACTGGCGGGGATCGCTCTCGCGGCCCGCCCCCGAGGAGACGGTGTGCGGCGCCTGGCCGCTCGCGACGATCCGTCCTGTGGACACATCGACGACCAGCGCCTTGGTGGACTGGGTGGACGTGTCCACGCCGACGACGAGCGGACCCTCGGCTGCTGACATCGGGCTCTCCCTTTTTTCCGCGGCTCTGCGGGCTCTGACCTGGTGTTTTCAAGGCTGTCCGGGGTGCGGTGACCCGTACCCCACTCCTTCAGGGACACCTTGTCCCTTCCCAGAGCTGCGTGTGCATACTAATTTGTAAACCGCCATGACGAAATAGTCGCAGCGAAGCAACAAGGAGCCCCGTCATGAACTACCAGCCCACCCCCGAGGACAGGTTCACCTTCGGCCTTTGGACCGTCGGCTGGCAGGGAAGGGACCCGTTCGGCGACGCCACTCGCCGTGCCCTCGACCCGGTCGAGACAGTGCAGCGCCTGTCCGAACTCGGCGCCCACGGTGTGACCTTCCACGACGACGACCTGATCCCCTTCGGGTCCTCGGACACCGAGCGCGAGGCGCACATCAAGCGCTTCCGCGAGGCCCTCGACGCGACCGACATGAAGGTGCCGATGGCGACCACGAACCTCTTCACGCACCCGGTCTTCAAGGACGGCGCGTTCACCGCCAACGACCGCGACGTGCGCCGCTACGCCCTGCGCAAGACGATCCGCAACATCGACCTCGCGGTCGAGCTGGGCGCCGAGACCTACGTCGCCTGGGGTGGCCGCGAGGGCGCCGAGTCCGGCGCCGCCAAGGACGTGCGCGTCGCCCTCGACCGCATGAAGGAGGCCTTCGACCTCCTCGGCGAGTACGTCACCGACCAGGGCTACAGCATCAAGTTCGCGATCGAGCCCAAGCCGAACGAGCCCCGCGGCGACATCCTGCTCCCCACCGTCGGCCACGCCCTGGCGTTCATCGAGCGCCTGGAGCGCCCGGAGCTCTACGGCGTCAACCCCGAGGTCGGCCACGAGCAGATGGCCGGGCTCAACTTCCCGCACGGCATCGCCCAGGCCCTGTGGGCGGGCAAGCTCTTCCACATCGACCTCAACGGCCAGTCCGGCATCAAGTACGACCAGGACCTGCGCTTCGGCAACGGCGACCTGCGTGCCGCCTTCTGGCTGGTCGACCTCCTGGAGAGCGCCGGTTACGCCGGCCCGAAGCACTTCGACTTCAAGCCGCCGCGCACCGAGGACCTCGACGGCGTATGGGCGTCCGCGGCCGGCTGCATGCGCAACTACCTGATCCTCAAGGAGCGTTCGGCCGCGTTCCGCGCCGACCCGGTGGTCCAGGAGGCGCTGCGCGCCTCGCGTCTGGACGAACTGGCGCAGCAGACCGCCGCGGACGGCCTCAAGGCACTGCTCGCGGACCGCTCGGCCTTCGAGGACTTCGACATCGAGGCGGCCGCCCAGCGCGGGATGGCCTTCGAGCAGCTCGACCAGCTCGCCATGGACCACCTCCTGGGAGCGCGCGGCTGACCGCACGCACGCGTGCGTCACGTCACTCGCGAGCCCGCTGGTGTGCGTGAGTGCCCGTTCGTGACCGACCCCCGCGCGGAATGCTCCGGAATCATGCGATCCACGGCATGAGCCCGTATCAACCACCGCGCGGGGGTCGCGTCATGACCTCCACGCGGCGACTCTTGACGGTATGGCCATGCCGCCCGTACCGCCTCGACCGCCCGGGCCCCCGGGCGCCGCCCCGCCTCCGGGAGGCGGCTTCGGACCACCACCTCCCGGAGACTTCGGACACCCGCCGACAGGGGACTACGGGGACTACGGACCGCCTCCCCGCAGGCGCCCCCGACCGCTGTTCATCCTGCTCGCCGTGATCGTCGCCGCCGGAGCCGTCGCCGCCATCGTGCTGATGGCCTCCGGAGGACACGACTCACCGGACAAGAAGACTCCCGCGGGGAGCAGTTCGAGCACCAGGCGCAGCCCGTCCCTCACCCTCCCGACGAAACTCCCCACCAGCCTGCCGACCAAGCTCCCGAGCTCGCTCCCGTCGAACTTCCCCTCGGAACTGCCGAGTGAGGTTCCCAGCGACATTGAGTCCCTGCTCCCGTCCCTGTTCGGCTAGCCGTCTCAGGAGCCGACGGACGCTCAGACGCCGTGCGGAAGCTTCAGGTACACCACGGTCGTCTCGACACCGCTGTCGACCAGCCGCCCCTGCGCGTCGAACGCGCCCGCGCCGTCCGTCATCCCGAAGTCGTTGTCATTCACAAGGGCGAGCGTGTCGTGATCCACGCGCGCGACGCCCTCGATCTTCTGCGGCACCCCGGAGACGGTCCCCAGGTCGACGACCAGCTTCTTGGCCAGCACCGGGACACCCGCGGCGGCCGGGTCGTCGAGCTGCTCCAGCGACGGGGACGTCGTGTCGTCGTCGTAGCGACCGCCGAGGATGTTCGACTTCCGGCTCAGCTTCACCATCTGCAGCCGGGCCGCCTTGTCGGTGCGTTCCTCGACCAGCAGCCGGTCGTCGCCCACGGCGACCACCGAGGAGATCTTGAGTTCGGAGGTGTCGTCCTCGCTGGGGTCGACCACGTTCACCGGGTCGAAGCGGTACGCGTACTCCGCCGTGACCGACTTCTTCTTCGTGGAGAAGCGCAGCAGACGGGTGTTGAGCGACGAGTCCCCGGCGTCCCCGTCCGGCAGCGACAGCGGGCTCTGCAGGGCCATCACCAGGTCGCCGCCGGGCAGTTGGGCGAGCCCCTCGAAACCGCGGTTGGTCTTCCGGTGCAGCAGGACGGCCGGCAGCGCCTCCACCACCGGATAGTCGGCCCCGGTCAGGTGCAGCCCCTCGGGCACGTACCGCGTGAGCACCTTCCCGCGCGCGGAGACATGCACCAGGGACGGCCCGTACTCGTCGACGAGCCAGAAGGACCCGTCCCCGGCCCGCACGATGCCCTCCGTGTCCAGGCCGTTCGGGTTGTACGACAGCGCCGTCTGCGCGTCGTAGGAGTACGGCGCCTCGTCGCGTCCCTCCTGGTTCGACAGCCCGGTGACGGCCTTCCCGGAGGACGTGGTGATCGGGAGGGCGCCCAGGACCTTCACCTTGTCCCCGGAGACACGGATCTTCACGATCGCCGGGTCAAAACCGGGCACCGGGAACGTACGGCGCTTCGTTCCGCTCACCTTGATCTGGCCGTTGGGCCCGCGGTCGGTGACCGTCCAGTACTCGCCCTTGCGGCCGGCCGGATAGATGTCGCTGCCGATACCACCGAGGTCCACACCCCGGTCGTTGTCCACCGTCCCGGGCAACAGCGCGTTGCTGAACGCACCGAGCGGAATGTCGCCCAGCGTCGCCGTCCGCGTGACATGGGCGGCCTCGGCCTTCGCGGGGGCTCCTGCTGCCGTCCCGGCGGCCACCAGGGCGACCACCACGGCGAGCGGAACACCCGCCGCGACGGGACGACGGACGCGGCGTCGGACGAGGTCGTGCGGGGACATCGGGCCTCCTGAGGACAAGTTGGCTGACAGCGGCCAGAGTTGGGCGTCGTGAGGAACGATGCTCGACGGTGAGGTGAATCCGGGGTGTCGGCCGCTGGTCGGGCGGGCGCGGCATCGGGGAGGGATCGGCCACGTCATGCGATCGCGTCCCGTGGGGCTGTCGGCTGCACAGGCTCGGTGACAGATCCCTCCCCCGTCGCCGAGGACTCCTGCTCGACCAGACCGACCCCAGCGGATTGGGCGGTCTTAGTGGGCCGCGCCGAACCACACGGGCAGTCGGCTGAACAGGTCCTCTTGGTCGTCGCCGACCCACGCCACGTGACCGTCCGGCCGCAGTAGCACTGCGGGTGCGTCCAGTTCCTCGCTGACGTCGACTACGTAGTCGACGCGATCCGCCCACCCCGCGACCGAGAGTCGGCCGGTCTGGTCGAGCAGGAGTCCTCGGCCGGCGTGCATCAACTCGTAGAGGCGCCTCTGCTTCAGCTTCACGTCCCGCAGCCGTCGGCCTAGCAGTTCATGGCCCTCGCCGAAGTCGTAGCGGATCCCGACCGCAGTGATCATCTCGGTCACGTACCGGTTCACCTCCTCGAAGTCCATTAGCGTCGAGAACAGTTCCCGTAGTGCGGTCGGGCCGGGATCGGTCCCCAGAAGCGTGATCTGCGCGCGCGTGTTGGCGATGACTCGGGCGCCTACAGGGTGTCGTTCGGTGTGGTAGCTGTCCAACAACCCTTCCGGAGCCCAGCCGTCGACCTCGGCCGCCAGCTTCCAGCCGAGGTTGAACGCGTCCTGCACACCCAGGTTGAGCCCCTGCCCGCCGGTCGGCGGATGGATGTGTGCCGCGTCGCCGGCCAGCAGGGCCCGGCCGACCCGGTAGCGCTCGGCCTGCCGGGTGGCGTCGCCGAAGCGGGACAGCCAGCGCGGCGAGTGCACGCCGAAGTCGGTGCCCGCGACAGCCCGTAGCTGCTGCTTGAAGTCGCCGAGGGTCGGCGTGGTCGCACGGTCCTCGGCAACGGCGTCAGCGGGCACCACGACGCGGTACACGCCGTTCTCGCCGGGACTGACGCCGAACCGCAGCTGGGTCTTGCGGACTTCCTCGACGGTGGCGGCGATGGTCGCCGGATCCTCGGTCACTTCCATCTCACCCAGCAGCGTCTCGACCGTCGCGGGCTCGCCAGGGAAACCGACACCGAGCAACTTGCGTACCGTGCTGCGGCCGCCGTCGCATCCCACGACGTAGCGCGAGCGCAGTTGCGAGCCGTCCGCCAACTCGACGGTCACCCCGTCCTCGGCCTGACTCAACCCGATCACCTCGCAGCCGCGCCGGATCTCGGTACCGAGTTCGACGGCGCGCTCTTCGAGCAGTCGCTCGGTGACCGGTTGCGGGGTGGCGACGCCGTACGGGTGAGCCGTGTCCGATCGGTCCGGCCATGGTTTGACGATGCCTCCGAAGAGACCACCCATCTGGAACTTCTCACGGACCGCGAGGAACCGGTCGAGGAGGCCGCGCTGGTCCATGATCTCGACACTTCGAGCGTGCAGACCCTGCCCGCGGGCCTCCCCGGTCGGCTCGGTCAGCTTCTCCAGCACGACCACGTGCACGCCGTGCAGTCGCAACTCGCAGGCCAGCATCAAGCCGGTCGGTCCGCCACCGGCCACGATCACGTCAATCATCAGAACGCCCATCCAACGAGATTGGTTTCCGGCCCGCCGATCCGTGGACCTGCGCTCGCGACTCTTTCGTTTCCGCAGGTCCCGGCCTCGGTCGGCCATTTTGCGGGACGACCCGGGCCTTGCCGCAAGCCCCCGGCTGCGCTATACGTTGGGTGTGGCAAGGAGTGGGTGAACTCCTTGCCATCGCCCTTTTCCGGGTACCTCTCCGCAGGCTCGATCCCTGGGGACCGGGTCGGCGAGGGTGTCGTCAACCCCCCTGTGCGGACCCGGCTGACCCCCGTACGGACACGGGGGGTTCCGTCATGGTCTCGACCGGTCACCGATTCGTACGTTTGCTCAGGTCAGCCCGTTGCCTGAGAGAGCCGGAGATCGGACATGTCCCAGACCACCGCAGTCATCGGCGCGCATGATCCGGGAGATGCCGTCGCGGCGCCACCAGGAAGCGAGTTCGCGCCCCTCCTGCGCACGGTCAGGGGCAGAGGCCTACTGGAGCGGCGGTATGCCTGGTACGCGCGCTGCATCGCCGCCAACGCCCTCGTGCTGGGCGGCATCGTCACGGGCATCGTCCTGATCGGCGACTCCTGGCTGACGCTGCTCCTGGCCCCGCTCCTGGCCGTGTTCGGTGCCCGCACGGCCTTCATAGGCCATGACGCGGGCCACTCCCAGATCGCCGGCGGCAAGGCCGTCAACCGTCTCATCGGCCTGATTCACGGCAACCTGCTGCTGGGGATGAGCTACTCCTGGTGGAACGACAAGCACAACCGCCACCACGCCAACCCCAACCACATCGACAAGGACCCGGACGTCGTCGCCGACGTCCTCGTCTTCACCGGCGAACAGGCCAAGGACCGCTCAGGGTTCCGGCGCTGGCTCACCCGCAACCAGGCGTGGCTGTTCTTCCCCCTCACGCTGCTCGAAGGCGTCGCCCTCAAGGTCCACGGTTTCCAGGATCTGCGGCGTCAGCCCTGTCGCGAGCGGGCCGTCGAAGGCGCTCTACTGGTGAGCCATGTCGTGGCCTACGCGACCCTGCTGCTCATTTCGATGTCCCCGGGGAAGGCACTCGCGTTCGCCGCGCTGCACCAGGCCTTGTTCGGCCTGCACCTCGGCCTGGCCTTCGCGCCCAACCACAAGGGAATGGAGATGCCGGACCCGAACGGCGAACGGTGGGGCCATCTCCGCCGCCAGGTCCTCACCTCACGGAACATCCGCGGCGGCGTGCTGACCGACTGGTTCCTCGGCGGCCTCAACTACCAGATCGAACACCACCTCTTCCCGAGCATGCCGCGGCCCAATCTGCGGCTCGCACAACCCCTGGTGCGCGCCCACTGTCAGGATGTGGGTATCCCCTACGTGGAGACGGGGCTCGTCGACTCCTACCGGCAGGCCCTGCGCCACCTCCACGAGGTGGGGGAGCCGCTGCGCATGGAGTGGACGGAGTGACGGAACGGCCGACGGCCCGGATACCAGTAGGGGAAGCGCCTCAGGGATGTCTCAGGGTCGCGATCCGGAACTGTGAGGAGCGCGGACCCGTTTTCAGATCAGAGAGCGGCTGCGGCCGCGGAGGAGGCGACATATGTCGAAGAGCGCGAAGATCGCCGTAGGAGGTGTGGCGGTCGGACTGATCCTGTTGATCTGGCTGCCCTGGTGGGTCTCATTCCTGATCGTCGTGGGAGTGCCGACGGCCGCATATCTCACCCTGGACCCGTCGCAGCGGCGTCGGCTGCGCCGCGTGGCGGGCAAGGAGATCGGCCGCTGACGTACGGATGCCCGGCTGTGTTCCGGCCCGGCGTACAGGAGCAGAGCACAGCACCGTCTGCGGGACTGCCGATAACAGCCCTGTGGACGGTGCGCTGCCGAGCACCGTCCATGAACCGAGCTTTCCTCGTCGACCCGGTTGATCGAGCGTGACCCGGATGTCCGGGCCCCTGGACGCTCGGATCCGAGCCCAAGGGATCAACTCGGCCGTACGGCAAGCTTGTCGAGTGCTTCCAAGAGACCGGGAAGCTCGGGGCCCCGGCCGACCGGTAGCACCTCGCCGGGCTCGTCGTCGAGGAGGACGAACGCTATGTCGTCGGTTCGGGCCACCAACGACCAGCCGGGGCCGTCGGCACGCAGCGTGCGTGCGTCGCCCGGCGCGAAGGACGATCTGACGCGGCCGAGGGGCGGCGGGCTGTCGATGTACGCGCGGACCTCCGTCAGCACCCGACGGACCCCGCTGTGGCCCGCCTGAGGGCCTTCCCCGCTGCCGCCCGCAGAGGTGCCGTCCGACGCGTTGGCGTCGGTCGGCGTTCCGTCCGCCTCGGACGCGGCGTCGGGGGCGGCGGCATCGCGGGTGGCGTCCGAGGCGGCCTTGTCCGTCTTCGACGCGTCGCCCGCCTCGTGCTGGGCCTCCTGAACCTCCTGCGCCGAGAAGTTCGAGTCGTCGATCTGCTCGCGCCACAGGGCCCATTGCAGCGCGATCTCGTCGGCACCCAGCCGTCGTTGTGCCGGACCCCAGGTGGTGGTGTCCGGCGGAGTCAGCGGTGGCCGGTCCACGAGGTCGGGGTCCGGATCGTGCGGCGCGGGCACGTTGGGGGCCGCGACGGCGACCGCGAGGGGCCAGCCCGGCAGAGCGGCGACCACCGTGCGCTCGCTCGGTGACAGGTCGTACTCCATGCCACAGTCCCAGGACGCGATGGCGACCGCGACCAGCGACACGTCGTCGATGACGACGGTCCACCGCGACCCGTCGCCGTCCTGGCCGAGAACCAGGCCGTACCCGTCTGCGAGCGGCGCCATACCGAGCGCCGCACAGGCCTCCGGGTAGTCGTCGCCCAGCACACTCGGGAACTTCGCCGGCGTCAGCAGCACCGCCGTGAGCACATAGAGCGCATCGTCCTCGGCGGCGACGGCCTCTTCATCCGTGTCGGCCATCCCAGCCTCCCCAATATTCGTCCAACCGCGCGCACCCTAGTGTGCGCGGAAGGCGCTTGTCACGACTCCCAAGTACACCCGGAGCTGCAGTTTTCCGGCTGGACGGGGCGAAATGACCTCCGGTGACCCGAACTGTCAGGCCGCGGGGAGCCCAAGAAGCGCACGAGCCACCGTCCTTGGCGACTCGTCACGCTCCCTGGCGAGCGCGACGACGGCCCGGCATGCCAGCTCGCTCACCCCGAAGGACAGCGCTTCCGGCGACACCCAGCCCGCGGCCTCGTCGATCCGGTCCTGGTCGTCCTCCGCGCGGGCGGAGACATAGACGGCGGCGGCCTCGAAGAGATTGTGCGGGCGCTGTTGCGGGGCGCTGCTCGGCTCCGTTCGCGTGGAGGTGAGAAATCTGGCGAAGGTCTTACGGGGCCTGTCGAACATGCTGACCGCCTTCCCCCTGCGTGGTTCGCTGTCGCTGACCGTTCATCTACCGCCACCCAACGTAGAGTTGGAGTCGCGGCGGCAGAAGGGGGACGGTGCGGTGAAGCGCGCCCGTCGAACGCCCCGCGCGGATGCGGGTCAGCCATCGAGTGAGTTCAACGTGGCCCGCAGCCAGGTGAGTTCGGCCCGGCTCGCGGCCCGGGCGATCGTGAGGATGCCGCGCCGGAAGGGATCGTCCAACTCCTCGGCGCGCAGCGGTCGGTCGCCGTCGTAGAAGAAGCTCGCGGGTTCCTCCAGGAAGGCCAGTCGGCGCCGTAGCACGGCCGCCTGGGCGGTGGGGGCGTCGAGGTGCCTGAGGAAGGCGAGGATCGTGAACCAGCGGTTCTCGTCGGTGATGTCGCGCTGGGCGGGCTCGGTGAGCCGACGGCGCAGTTCGTGTCTGCCCTCCTTGGTGAGCGTCAGGACGTGGCGCGGGGCGGCGACCGCTCCGGGCTCGGTGGCCCGCTTCAGGAGCCCTGCCTTCTCCAGCCGCTTGATCGCCGGGTACAGGGTGCTCTCGGCCACCGGTCGCACGTGCCCCGTCAGTGCGGTGATGCGTTTGCGCAACTCATAGCCGTGCAGCGGGGTGTCGTACAGGGAACCGAGGATGGCGAGTTCCAGCATGCCCGCAGTCTGCCGCATGGGCGCTGTACATCGCCTCCCGGATACTACGTTGGCGCTATACATCGGTAGCGATGTATCTTCCTGGAGTGCTGACAGCGACCGCGGTGCCGAGGAGGGCGCAATGAGGCAGGCCGAGTTCGACGGCAAGGGGAGCTGCATCCGCTGGACGGAGACGCCGGGTGCGCAACCCGCGCGCGTGTATGTGCACGGGCTGGGCTCCGTCTCGGCCGTCTATCACGCGCACATCGCGGCCCGCCCCGAACTCGCGGGCCGGCGCAGCCTGTTCGTCGATCTGCCCGGCCATGGCATCAGTGACCGGCCCGAGGGTTACGGCTACAGCCTTGAGGACCATGCCGACGCCCTGGCGGCCGCTCTCGATGAAGCGGGTGTCACCGGCGCCGAGTTGGTCGCACACAGCATGGGCGGCGCCGTCGCCATCGTGCTCGCCCGTCACCGGCCCGAGCTCGTGTCTCGGCTGGTCCTCACGGAGGCCAACCTGGACGCTCATCCGCCTGTCACGGCGGGCAGCAGCGAAATCGCCTCCTACGAAGAGGGCGAATTCGTAGACGACGGGTACGCGCGCGTGCTGGAGAAGGTCGGTCCCCTGTGGGCGGCGACCATGAGACTGGCCGACCCGCGTGCCCTGCACCGCACCGCCGTGGGGCTCCGGCGCGGATCCGACCCCGTGATGCGCACGATCCTCGAAGGACTCGCGATCGACCGCGTGTATCTCCAGGGCGAGTTGAGCGGCGAGCTTCCGGACAGCGAGGGCTTGGAGGCGGCAGGAGTGCACGTGGTGACCGTGCCCGGTGCCGGGCACAACGTCATGTTCGACAACCCCGAAGCCTTCGCGGCGGCAGTCGCGGGAAACGTGTGACCCGCGCGGGCTTGGAGGTCGTTTTCATCTATAGACAACGACCTCTCAGTGCTCGCGAACGGCCAGCGCCAGGAAGCGGGTGTCCTCGTCGGCGTACGACGTCATGCGCCACCCCGAACCGGCCAGCAGCGGACGGAGATTGGCCTCCGCGCGCAGGTCGTCCGGTGTGATCTGCCGCCCCTGACGCGCCGCGAGCGCCGCCCGGCCGATCGGATGGAACAGGGCCAGCGTGCCGCCGGGGCGCACCACGCGCGCCAACTCCCGCAGATTCTCCTCGGGTCGGGGCAGATGAGCGATGAGGCCCGCCGCGAACACGGCGTCGAGCGATTCCGACCGCAGCGGCAGCGCGGCGACGTCGGCGAGCAGCAGGAGCCCGTCGCGGCCCCGTCCGGCTCGTACGGCGGCCTCCAGCATGGCCGGGGTCAGATCGGCCCCGACCACCACTCCGGAGCGCCCCACGGCCGCACGGAGCGGCGGCAGCGCGCGTCCCGTCCCGCAGCCCGCGTCGAGCACCCGGTCTCCTGAGCGCAGCCCGAGTTCGGCGACCGCGGCGGCGTAGGCGGGGCCGTCGTCCGGAAAGCGGCTGTCCCAGTCGGCGGCGCGCGCACCGAAGAACTCCTGGACATGTGTGTGGTCGTCGCTCATGTTCCGCATGATCCCTCACCGACACGGATGACCCTTCGGTGCGCATGTTCGAGCGTGACGCGGTCGTTCAGGCACCTCTCCGCGTCAGATTGCAACACCTTTCGAAATGCGCCCCCTTTGTGCACCCGTGCCCCCACTAGCGTCCCCTGGTCATGGGACACCTGGACCACGCCACCTTCGGCTGGCTGACCCCCGTGCTGTCATACGTGATGGCCTGCATGGGCTCCGCACTCGGGCTGCGCTGCACCGTCCGCGCGCTCGGCGCCACCGGCCGCTCGCGCCGCAACTGGCTCATCACCGCGGCCTCGGCACTCGGCACCGGCATCTGGACCATGCACTTCGTGGCCATGCTCGGCTTCGGCGTCAGCGGCACCGACATCCGCTACGACGTACCACTGACCATGCTCAGCCTCCTCGTCGCCATGGTCGTCGTCTGCGCGGGCGTCTTCGCGGTCGGCTACAGCCGCGACCGGGGCCGCGCGCTCTTCCTCGGCGGCCTCACCACCGGACTGGGCGTCGCGAGCATGCACTACCTGGGCATGGCGGCGATGCGGTTGCACGGAGACGTGAGCTACGACCCGATGCTCGTCGGGCTCTCCGTGCTGATCGCCGTCGTCGCGGCGACCGCGGCCCTGTGGGCGGCCCTCAACATCAAGTCGCCCGTCGCGGTCACCGTTGCCTCCCTCGTCATGGGAGCGGCCGTCAGCAGCATGCACTACACCGGCATGTTCGCGGTGCGCGTGCACGTCACGCCTTCCGGAGCCGTCCTTCCCGGCGCCACGGCGATGCAGTTCATCTTCCCCCTCGCCGTGGGCCTCGGGTCCTACCTGTTCCTGACCTCGGCATTCGTCGCACTGTCGCCGACCACGGGAGAACGCGAGGCCACCGCCTCGGCCCAGCGGCCGGTCGAGAGCGTCGCCCGCTAGTCCGGCCCGCGCAGCCCGCCCCTGAGAACCACTTCCGAGCGAGGAGGCCATGCGTACCCCCCGTAGGACCCCGAGAGCCGGCGCCGAGGCGCCGCCCGTGCGCGGTCGTCGCGCGCATGCCGGACCACCCGCCGACGAACTCTTCGACGATCTCCTGGACGCCTCGTCGGAGGACATACCCCCGCGCGCGGGACGATGGCGGATGCGCCCCCGCACCGTACGAGCAAAGATCGTCTGCCTCCTGATGGTGCCGGTCGTCTCCCTGCTCGCCCTGTGGGCGTACGCCACCGTCAGCACCGCCCAGGACGTCTCCCGGCTACGGCAGTTGCAGCGCGTGGACTCCGCGGTGCGCAGCCCCGTCGCGGCCGCCGTGGTGGCGCTGCAGGCCGAGCGGTCGGCCGCCGTGCGCTACGCGACCGACCCCGACGCCGAGCAGAGCGGAGACCTGAAGAAGCTCGCGGCGAGCACGGACCGGGCGGTCGCCCGGTTGCGGCTCGGCGGCGGCAATACCGTTGCCGACGCCGAGGAACTGCCCGCCGGGGTCGCCCGCCGACTGAAGACCTTCGTCACCGGAGCCGAGCAACTGCGCTCGCTGCGGACCGACGTGCTCGGCCACCGCGCGGGATGGGACGAGACCTACGGGCAGTACACGAAGACCATCGCGACGGCCTTCGCCGTGGGCGGGGCGCTCACCGGGATCCAGGACGCCGACCTCGGATCCGACGCGCGCGTGCTCCTGGAGTTCTCCCGGGCCGGGGAATCACTGTCCCAGGAGGACGTGATGCTCGCCGGCGCCCGTCTCGACGGCAGGCTCGACGGGGAGCGGCTGAGGCTGTTCACCGGGGCCGTCGACACCCGACGCACCCTCACCGACTCCGCCGTCGAGGACCTGCGCGGCTCCGAACGCGCCGCCTGGCAGCACCTCGCCGACACCAGCGCCTACGTTGCGATCGGCACCGTCGAGGACAAGGTCCTCGCCACCAGCTCGGCCACCAGGGCGATCGCCGCGGCTCCGGAGACCACCTGGAACAACGCCCACACACGCGTGCAGGACGGCATGCGCAGCATCGAGTCGGATGCGGGCAGCGGGGTCGCCGACCGCGCCGATCCCTTCACCCGCGGGCTGCTCACCTCCGCCGGTGCCGCGGTCCTGCTCGGTCTCGCCGCCGTCATCGCGTCGCTCGTCATCTCGGTGCGCATCGGACGCGGCCTCGTCGTCGAACTCGTGAGCCTGCGCAACGACGCCCTCGGGATCGCCCGCCACAAACTCCCCGAGGCCATGCGGAGACTGCGCGCGGGGGAGGAGATCGACATCAGGGCGGAGGCCCCGCCCGGGTCGCCCGCGGAGGACGAGATCGGACAGGTCGTCGAGGCCCTGAGCACCGTGCACCGCGCGGCTCTGCGGGCCGCCGTCGAACGTGCCGAACTCGCCAGCGGCATCTCCGGGGTCTTCGTCAACCTCGCCCGCCGCAGCCAGGTCCTGGTGCACCGTCAACTCAGCCTTCTGGATCGCATGGAGCGCCGCTCCGAGGACCCGAACGAACTGAGCGACCTGTTCCGCCTCGACCACCTCACCACCCGAATGCGACGGCACGCCGAGAGCCTGATCATCCTCTCCGGGGCGGCACCCGGGCGGGCCTGGCGCATGCCGGTCTCGCTGACCAACGTCGTCCGCGCGGCCGTCTCCGAGGTCGAGGACTACGCGCGCGTGGAGGTACGCCAACTCCCCGAGGCGTCCGTCGTCGGCGCCGCCGTCGCCGACCTCACGCACCTGCTCGCCGAGATCGTGGAGAACGCGGCCCAGTTCTCGCCGCCGCACACACGCGTGCGGGTCACCGGCGAACCCGTCGGCAACGGCTACGCCGTAGAGGTCGAGGACCGGGGCCTCGGCATGGGCACGGAGTCCCTGGGCGACGCCAACCGCCGCATTGAACAGTCCGAGGCCCTCGACCTCTTCGACAGCGACCGGCTCGGCCTCTTCGTGGTCAGCAGGCTCGCCGCCCGCCACGGCATCAAGGTCCACCTGCGGACCTCGCCCTACGGCGGAACGACGGCGGTCGTCCTGCTGCCGACGGCGCTGCTGCACGGCGGCGCGGCGGAACGTGCCCCGCGCGCGGCGGTCGACGACGGGGAGCGGGCCGTGGAACGCGAGTACGCGCGTGTGCCCACCGCGACCCAGCACCAGGAGTCCGTCCCCGCCTCGGCCGACCGGCCCGCCCTGGCGGTCTCCACACGGGCCGCCGCGGAGTCGGCGAACGACACCCCGCCCCCCGGAGTCACCAC
>NZ_JBXVPZ010000214.1:0-16410 GCF_057961495.1 Streptomyces sp. P5F9
CGCCCCGCCCGGCACCCGCGGCGCCAGCCTGCGCCCCGCCCACACCGCGAGCCCCATGTTCACGGCGATGATCGGGTTCTCGGGACCCAGGCTCGGACCGCCGGCGAGCATCAGCGCGGTCGCCAGGACGAGCCCGGGCAGCACGGCGGGCGGCAGCGGTACGGCCTCCAGGCCGGTGGTCGCCGGATCGGGGCCGGCGTGACCGGGGACCTTCCACACCACCAGGCCGACCACGATGCCGGTGGCCGTCAGCATGACGAGCATCCAGAGGACCGAGTAGCGGCCGATGCCCAGGGCGTCGGGGAGGTTCTTCCAGAGCACGTGCTGGAGTTGTTCGGCCGCCTCGCTCACCCCGATGAAGAGCAGACTCGCGAGCACGCCCACGACCAGAGCGGGGACGATCATCGGCAGCAGGGTGCGCGCCGGGGTCGTAGGGGCAACGGGTGCCTGTTGCGCGCTGTCCTGGGCCACGGGCTCACCATAAGCGGGCAAAACGGACCGAACATCTTGAGGGAGAGAGCACTTCAGGGCCGTGAGGCCTGTGGGGCTTGCACCTCACGTGGCGTGAGGCCTCAGCGTGGAGCGCGGACAGAAGAAGGGAGCGGAAAGTGAGCTACTCCGTAGGACGGGACTCCTACTCCGTAGGACAGGTCGCCGGGTTCGCCGGGGTCACCGTGCGCACGCTGCACCACTACGACGACATCGGCCTGCTCGTTCCGAGCGCGCGCAGCCACGCGGGTCACCGGCGCTACGGCGACGCCGACCTCGACCGGCTCCAACAGATCCTGTTCTACCGGGAACTCGGCTTCCCGCTCGACGAGGTCGCGGCCCTGCTCGACGACCCGGAGACGGACCCGCGCGTACATCTGCGCCGACAGCACGAGCTGCTGACCGCCCGGATCGAGAAGCTCCAGAAGATGGCCGAGGCCGTGGAACACGCCATGGAGGCACGCACGATGGGCATCAACCTCACCCCCGAGGAACGCTTCGAGGTCTTCGGCGACAAGGACCCCGAGCAGTACGCCGAGGAAGCAGAACAGCGCTGGGGCGGCACCGAGGCCTACGCCGAGTCACAGCGCCGGGCCGCCCGCTACACGAAGGCCGACTGGAAACGCCTCCAGGCCGAGGTCGACGACTGGAGCGAACGCTACGCCACCCTGGTGACCGCGGGCGAACTCCCCACCGCCGACGCGGCGATGGACCTCGCCGAGGAACACCGCCTGCACATCGACCGCTGGTTCTACGCGTGCTCCTACGAGATGCACACCTGCCTCGCCGAGATGTACGTCTCCGACGAGCGCTTCAAGGCGTTCTACGACGCGATGGCCCCGGGCCTGGCCGAGCACCTGAAGGACGCGATCCTGGCGAACGCGTCCTGGCACACCTCCTAGGGACCCGGCCCGGGGGAACCGCTACTCCCGGGCCAGGACCACCGCCGTCCCGTAGGCGCACACCTCGGTGCCCACGTCCGCCGCCTCGGTCACGTCGAAGCGGAACGCCAGGACGCCGTTGGCCCCACGCGCGCGTGCCTGCTCGATCAGCCGCTCCATGGCCTGGTTGCGGGTCTGCACGAGGGTTTTGGTGAGCCCCTTCAGTTCACCGCCGACCATCGACTTCAGACCGGCGCCGATCTGGCTGCCGAGATGCCGTGAACGCACGGTCAGCCCGAAGACCTCGCCGATCACCTGCTCGACCCGGTAGCCGGGGATGTCGTTCGTCGTCACGACCAGCACGTCGGCCTGCGGCCCCTGGCCGCCGCCGTATTCGTCGATACCCATGGCTCACAGCTTTGTCCTATGGGGTGCACAGTGCATCCTGGAGTCACCGGTGGAACCTGGGACGGACACATCGCGTTGATAGCTTTGTGCGGCTGTACCTGGACGCTGGCACCTCCCTCCCCCCCTCAGGAGCCCGGAACCGTGATTACGCTCGCCCTCGGCCCGAGCTGGCTCGATCCGAACACCATGCTCGACCGGTTCGGGATCTGGGGCCTCCTGCTCGTGGTCTTCGCGGAGTCCGGTCTACTCATCGGGTTCTTCCTGCCGGGTGACTCCCTGCTCTTCACCTGCGGCCTGCTGATCACCGCGGGCACACTGGACTTTCCGCTGTGGGCGGCCGTCGCGCTGATCTGCGTCGCCGCGATCCTCGGCGACCAGGCGGGCTACGTCTTCGGCAAGAAGGTCGGCCCCTCGCTCTTCAGCCGCCCGGACTCACGCCTCTTCAAGCAGGAGAACGTGGTCAAGGCGCACGAGTTCTTCGAGAAGTACGGCCCCAAGTCCCTGGTCCTGGCCCGCTTCGTGCCCATCGTGCGCACGTTCACGCCGATCATCGCCGGCGTCAGCGGCATGAAGTACCGCTCGTTCCTCACGTTCAACATCATCGGCGGCGTCCTGTGGGGCGCGGGCGTGACCCTGCTCGGCTCCTGGCTCGGCAACATCGACTTCGTCCACAAGAACATCGAAGCGATCCTCATCCTGATCGTCTTCGTCTCCGTGATCCCGATCATCATCGAGTTCCTGCGCGCCCGCTCCAAGGCCAAGAAGAACCCCCAGGGCCGCCAGGACTCCCAGGAACAGCCTGGCGACCCGGCCGCGACCCAGCCCTTCCCGGTGATCATGGACGACTCGACGACCCAACTCCGGCGAGTGGAAGAGCCCCAGCAGCAGTACGACCAGAACAACGGCTACGACCAGTACTACGCCCAGCCCCAACAGCAGCAGACGTACCAACAGCAGCCCTACGGCAATGAGCAGTACGGCAACCAGCAGTACCCGCCGTACAACGACCAGAACCAGGGCCAGGGTTACTCCCAGAACGGCTACCCACAGGGCTAGCTGAGGCGCGCCCCATAGGGGCGCGGGGAACTGCGCGACCAGCCACGACGGACCCGCACCCGCCAAAAAAGCCAAGCCCCCGAGCTATTAGGCGCTCAGAACCCCCTCGTCCGCTTCGCCGCCCGCCGCGCCCCCGCAGAAGCCCCCGGAATCCGCAAGAACAACCGCGAGATCTCCGACCCCAGATTGACCCCGATCGCGATGGCCATGGCGAGAGACGCCGCCGTGGCCAACGACACGAGCCCCTTGTCGACCTCGTTCTGCGCGATCGCCAACAGCCCGAAGTACGTGGCGGAACCCGGCAGCAGGGGCCCGATCGCCGCGGTCGTGTAAGGCAACGCCGACGCGAACCGGTACCGCGACAGCAACTGCCCGAACAGCCCGACCAACCCCGCCGCGACAGCCGTAGAGGCAACCGGCGAGACCTCCGCGACGAAGCGCATCGCTCCGTAAACCGACCAGGCGACACCTCCGTTGAGGGACACCAGGAGCACGGTGGATCGTTCCTGCTGGAGCAGGACGGCGAAGGTCAGCGACAGCAGGACGGACGCGCCGATCTGCCACAGCGGCTGGTCGGAGTTGCCGAGGGCCACGTCCGGATTGAGCTGGGCGCCGAGCTTCACGCCGAAGTACAGGACGATCAGGACGCCGGCCACGATGCCGACGAAGAAGTACATGACTTCCAGGAGCCGGGCCGACGCGGTGATGTAGAAGCCGGTCAGGCCGTCCTGTACGCCCGCCACGAGCGCCCGCCCGGGCAGCAGGGCGAACAGCCCACCGGTGATGACCGCGGAGGCCTTCACATCGACGTTGGCGACCGTCAGGGCGACCCCTATCGCGGCGGGCGGCATCGCGGCGACCGTGAACTGGTAGAACTCCGGCAGTCCGCGCCCCGCGCACAGCCACGCCAGCCGGTCCCCGAGCATCGCGCCGAGCGCGGCGGCGACGAACACGATGATGTCACCGCCGACGAGTACGGAGGCGGCGCCCGCGAGCAGCCCGCTGGCCGAGGTCAGCACCCAGCCGGGGTACGGGTGCCGGTTGCGCCGCATCTCCGCGAGCCGCCGGTAGGCGTCCTCCAGGGAGAGCGCGGTCTCCGGATCGCTGAGGTCCTGGACCAGCCGGAACACGGCCGCGAGCCGCGTGTAGTCGGTGCCCCGGCGTCGTACCGTGCGCGACGCGGTCACCGGATCGTCCACCAGGGAGGGCTGATAAGAGATCGACAGCAGTGTGAAGGTGACGGTCGGCTCGCAGCGGTCGAGGCCGTAGGAGCGGCAGACCGCGAACATCGCCGCCTCGACGTCCTCCGCGCCCTCGCCGCCCGCGAGCAGCAACTCGCCGATGCGGAGCGTCAGATCGAGCACGCGCGGTACGGCGGGGCCGCTGTCGTCCGGCTTCTGCACCGGCTCGGGAGCGGGCCGCTCGGCCACCGGCATCCGCAGCATCGTGCGCATCCGGTCCTGCCAGGGCACGTCCTTGGTGAGGCTGACGACGGGAATCCCGGTCGGCGGCGTGAAGGCGGGCGGCGCCTTGCGCGCGCGGTAGAGGCTGGGCGGGCTGAACGCCGACCCCTCGGATTCCTCGACGGCCGGCGCGGGCGTCACGTCGAGCCCGCTCGGAACGGCGAACTCGGACGTCGTGGACGACTCCCCGTCAGTCGCCGCCACGACCGCCGCCTCGACGCCCGCCGGAGCCGTGAAAGCACTCCTGGCCTCGTCCGACTGCGGCTTGCGGTCCTCGGCTTCCGTCACTCCGTAGCACTCCCTGTACGACACCTCCAGTGATCCTCAGTATGCGCACAGGCATGCAAACGGGCCGCACGCGTGTGCGTGCGGCCCGTTTGCTGACAGGGGGTCAGTGGCCGCCCTGCTCCTTGAGTCGCTTGTACGAGCGCTCGATCTCCGCCTCGGCGTCCGTACGGCCCACCCAGTTGGCACCCTCGACCGACTTGCCGGGCTCCAGGTCCTTGTAGACCTCGAAGAAGTGCTGGATCTCCAGGCGGTCGAACTCCGACACGTGGTGGATGTCACGCAGGTGCTCCACGCGCGGGTCGGACGCCGGGACGCACAGCAGCTTGTCGTCGCCGCCGGCCTCGTCGGTCATCCGGAACATGCCGATCGCGCGGCACTTGATGAGGCAGCCGGGGAAAGTCGGCTCCTCCAGGATGACCAGCGCGTCCAGCGGGTCGCCGTCCTCGCCGAGAGTGTTCTCGACGAAGCCGTAGTCGGCCGGGTAACTGGTCGAGGTGAAGAGTCGACGGTCCAGGCGGATCCGACCGGTCTCGTGGTCCACCTCGTACTTGTTCCGCGAACCCTTCGGGATCTCGATCGTGACGTCGAACTCCACCGGTGGCTCCTCCATGATCAGCACATAGTTCTGGTGGTTAAGTGTCCCTCACGCAGGTGTGTGATCGCGAAAGGGGCTGGTGGTCGTGCCGGAGCTGAGGCCTTGGCAGGCCGCGAGACCGCAGGTGGCGCGGGTCGCGCGAGCCGTCCGGCCCCGTCTCAAGCGGGCCGCACAATCCGTGAAACCGCAGGTCGCACGGGTCACGCAAGCCGTGAAGCCTCAGGTCACGCGGCTCACCGAAGCCGCGAGACCACAGGCCACGCGGCTCACCGAAGCCGTGAAACCGAAGGTCGCCCGGCTCGTCGGATCCGTGTCACCTCAGGTCGCGAAGTTGCCGCGGCCGAACAGGACCTGGCAGTTCACCGCCGTCGCCGCCACCGCCGGAATGGCGCTGGCCGCCGGTGTGGTGACCGCCGCCGGTCCCTGGGACTCCTCGGGTCAGCGTACGGCCGAGCGGGACTACGCAGCCGCACAGGAACAGTCAGGTGGCGTAGATCACGGCCGTAATTCCGATACGTCCGCCAAGGCACCCCGACCCGCCCCCAGCGCCGCGTCCGTCCTCGTCGGCCTCGGCGGCGCCGCCAGCACCGTGAAGTCGGCCCCGACCGGCACGGCCCTCGCGGACGTCCTCACGCCCCTCCTGGGCGACTCGGCGCTCGGCACCCGCCACACGGCCGCCGTCGTGGACGTCTCGACCGGAAAGCGCCTCTACGGAGTCGGCGCCGACGACGCGTTGACCCCGGCCTCGACGACGAAGATCGCCACCGCCGTGGCCGCCCTCTCCGCGATGGGCGCCGACCACCGCCTCACCACCCGCGCCGCCCTGGAGCCCGACACCAAGGAACTCGTCCTGGTCGGCGGCGGCGACCCGACCCTGACGGCCCACCAGGACGCCGAGGGCTGGGCCGGCCTGCGCACGCTCGCCGACAGGACGGCGATGGCCCTGAAGAAGCGCGGCGTGAGCGAGGTGACGCTGTCGTACGACAAGACCCTGTACTCCGGTGCCGAACTCCACCCGATCGGGGTCAACGAGAACCTCGCTCCGGTCAGCGCCCTGATGGCCGACGAGGGCCGTACGGACGACTCGTCCAGCGGCCCGGCCAAGCGCGTGACGGACCCGGCGGCGGACGCGGCCGGGAAGTTCGCGGGCTTCCTCAAGGAGCACGGCATCAGGACGACGTCCCCGGGCCCCTCCAAGGCGACCGGCCGCGCCGACACCCTCGCCACGGTCTCCTCGCCGCCGCTCTCCGACATCGTCGAGCGGATGCTGACGAACAGCGACAACGACATCGCGGAGGCCCTGGCCCGCCAGACGGCCGTAGCGACGGGCAAGCGGGCCGACTTCGGCGGGGGCGCCGCCGCGATCGCCGCCCAGCTGAAGAAGCTTCAACTCCCGGTCAAGGGCGCCGTGTTCAACGACGGCAGCGGCCTCAACCGCGACGACCGCCTCACCGCCGACCTCCTGACCGCCCTCCTGGTCAAGGCCGGCTCCCCGGCCCACCCCGAACTCCGCCCGGTCCTCACCGGCCTCCCCATCGCCGCCTTCACCGGCACCCTGACGAGTCGCTACACGGACGCGACAGGCGCGGCAGGCGTGGTCCGCGCCAAGACCGGCACCCTGACGGGCGTCAACACCCTCGCGGGCACGGTCGTGGACAAGGACGGCCAACTCCTGGCCTTCGCCTTCCTGGCCTCCGACACGACGAACGCCCTGGACGCCCAGGCAGCCCTGGACCACACGGCAACGGCGCTGGCGGCGTGCGGCTGTAGTTAGCAACCGCTGTGGGCAGGCGTTCCGCACGGCGGAACGGGTGGGCACAGCCATCAACACCGGGGGCCGTTCAAACAGGCGCTCACCTGACCGACCTCGTGCCCTGCCCCCAGCGGCAGCGCTCACGTACGGTTGACGCATGACGAGCATCGGTGGTGCCGAGATGGTCGACTGGAATCTCGCGGTGGCGACCGCGACCCGACTTGTGCGGCCGGGCCCCGAGGTGAGCCGTGACGAGGCCCGGGCCGTCGTCGCGGAGCTGCGCCGGCATGCGAAGGCCTCGGAGCAGCACGTCCGGGGTTTCACCCGGATGGGCACGGACGACATCCACGACACCCCGATCCTGGTCGTCGACCGCCCCGGCTGGGTGCGGGCGAACGTCGCCGGGTTCCGGGAGGTCCTCAAACCGCTGCTCGACAAGATGCAGGAGCGGCGCGGCAACACCCCCGGGGGCGCGGTCTTCGGGGCGGTCGGCGGCAAGGTGACCGGCGTCGAGCTGGGCATGCTGCTGTCGTTCCTGTCCTCACGCGTGCTCGGCCAGTACGAGACGTTCGCCCCGGCGTCCCGCGAGCTGCCGGCGGGAGCGAAGGGCGGGCGGCTGCTGCTGGTCGCGCCGAACATCGTGCACGTGGAGCGCGAACTCGACGTAGAACCGCACGACTTCCGTCTGTGGGTGTGCCTGCACGAGGAGACGCACCGCACGCAGTTCACGGCCGTGCCCTGGCTGCGTGACCACCTGGAGGGCGAGATCCAGTCGTTCTTGGGGGAGACCGAGGTCGACCCCATGACGGTTCTGGAGCGCATCCGGGAGGCCGCCCAGTCGTTGGCCGGTGGTCGGCCGGAAGGCGAGGAGGACGACGAGGGCCGGTCCCTCGTGGAGATCGTGCAGACGCCCGCGCAGCGGGAGATCCTCGGCCGGCTCACCGCCGTGATGTCCCTCCTGGAGGGGCACGCCGACTTCGTGATGGACGGCGTCGGTCCGGACGTGGTGCCGAGCGTCGCGGAGATCCGCGAGAAGTTCCAGCAGCGTCGCGCGAAGGGCGCCTCCCGGCTGGACTCGGCGCTGCGCAAGCTGCTCGGCCTCGACGCCAAGCTGCGGCAGTACCGGGACGGCGAGCGGTTCGTGCGGGCGGTCGTCGACCAGGTCGGCATGGACGGCTTCAACCGCGTGTGGACCTCTCCGAACACGTTGCCGACCAAGACGGAGATCGCCAAACCGGCGGACTGGGTCGCGCGGGTGCACCGCAAGGCCGAGTCGTGAACGGGTCGCGGGCGTGGTGAAACGAATCCGGCCGACGGCAGGCGAACGCCCCTGCAATCACCCGTCCGAGGGACCGTGAGCGATGGGTAGGCGTGCAATGCTCGGGGAACGCCCCGGTTCTGTCACCATCTACACACTCTGAGTGACCGAACCTCGGGCCAACCCCCGAAAACTTCATGAAGGGAACCGGACATGGGTCCCCATCCTGCGGTCGCGGCGATACGCCTGGCGGTCCGCCGCGTCCTCCACGACATCCTCACCGACCACGAGGCACTGCAGACCGCCGGCGCCTCCCGGCACACCTCGCACGAGCGCCCGCCCTCGCCGCTCGTGCTCGTCGCATGCTCCGGCGGCGCCGATTCCATGGCCCTCGCCTCCGCCCTCGCCTTCGAAGCCCCCAAGCTGGGCATCAGGGCCGGCGGCATCACCGTCGACCACGGCCTCCAGGTCGGCTCCGACCTGCGCGCCGACGAGGTCGTTCTACGGCTGCGCGAACTGGGCCTGGACCCCGTCGAAGCCACGTCCGTGACCGTGGGCCGCGAGGGCGGCCCCGAGGCAGCCGCCCGGGACGCCCGCTACGCAGCCCTCGACGACTGTGCCGCACGCCACGGCGCCGCCGCCGTCCTGCTCGGCCACACCCGCGACGACCAGGCCGAGACCGTCCTGCTGGGCCTCGCCCGCGGCTCCGGCATCCGCTCCCTGTCGGGGATGGCCGCGGTCTCGGGGGCCGACGGCCGTTACCGCCGCCCCTTCCTGCAGCTCGACCGGCAGACCGCCCGCAAGGCCTGCATGGTCCAGTCGCTGCCCGTCTGGGACGACCCGCACAACGCCGACCCCGCGTACACGCGTTCCCGGCTGCGCCACGAAGGACTGCCGGCCCTGGAGAAGGCGCTCGGCAAAGGGGTCGTGGAAGCGCTCGCCCGTACGGCGCAGCTGTCCCGGGACGACGCCGACGCCCTCGACACCTGGGCCAGCCAGGCCGAGACCTCCGTACGCGACGCCACCGGCCTCCTGGAGTGCGCCAAGCTCTACGCCCTGCCGCCCGCCGTACGCCGTCGCATCCTGCGCCGGGCCGCCATCCAGGCCGGTGCCCCGGCCGGTTCGCTGTTCGCCCGGCACATCGAGGAAGTCGACCGGCTGATCACCGGCTGGCGCGGCCAGGGAGCCATCAATCTCCCGGGCAAGGTCGTCGCCCGGCGCCAGGGTGGCAGACTGGTGATTCGGCAAGGCTGAATCGACACCCCCTCCGGGCCCCCGGGGGCGGGGCCAGGTAGTAGCCGGTTGGACGACCGAAAGTGATGCGGGTGGACGCGAAAGACATGGGTGACGACCTCCAGTCGGTGCTCATCACCAAGGAAGAGATCGACGCGAAGCTCGTGGAGCTCGCCGCGAAGATCGACGCGGAGTACGCGGGCAAGGATCTGCTGATCGTCGGCGTCCTCAAGGGCGCGGTGATGGTCATGGCGGACCTCGCCCGGGCGCTGTCCACCCCCGTCACCATGGACTGGATGGCCGTGTCGTCGTACGGCGCGGGCACCCAGTCCTCCGGTGTCGTGCGGATCCTCAAGGACCTCGACACCGACATCAAGGGCAAGCACGTCCTCATCGTCGAGGACATCATCGACTCGGGTCTGACCCTGTCCTGGCTGATCTCCAACCTCGGCTCGCGTGAGCCCGACTCGTTGAGGATCTGCACCCTGCTCCGCAAGCCGGAGGCGGCCAAGGTCGCCATCGAGGTGGAGTGGGTCGGCTTCGACATCCCGAACGAGTTCGTCGTCGGCTACGGCCTCGACTACGCGGAGAAGTACCGCAACCTGCCGTTCGTCGGTACGCTCGCGCCGCACGTCTACGGCGGCTAGAGCCACTCGGCGCAAGCCCTGTAAGACGATCGGGAACCCCAGCGGGTTTCGCGCCGTTGGAGCATGCAGACGCGTCTCCCAGCCGTCCCGCGCGACTTCGGGCAACATGGCTGGGGTACGGTCAGAAGAACTGTCTTTATCAAACTCACTATGGCAGGAGGGACGGAGCGAATTCGCTCCGTATGGATGGACGTGAAGCGATACTTCCGTGGGCCGGTCATGTGGATCGTGCTGGCCGTCCTTGCCGTGGTCGTGTTGATGCAGGTCGTCGGCTCGTCCGGCGGCTACAAGGCGGTGGACACCGGCCAGGTCGTCCAGGCGATCAATGACAACAAGGTCGAGTCGGCCAAGATCACCACCGGTGACGAGCAGACCGTCAAGGTCACGCTCAAGGACGGCGTCAAGGTCGAGGGCAGCTCCAAGATCCAGGCGAGCTACATCGGCGACCAGGGCGTGGACCTCGCGGCCACGCTGCAGACCAAGTACCAGGACAAGCAGATTCCGGACGGCTACACGGTGTCGCCGACGAAGCAGAACGCTTTCGTCGGGATCCTGTTGTCGCTGCTCCCCTTCGTCCTCATCGTGGTCGTCTTCCTGTTCCTGATGAACCAGATGCAGGGCGGCGGCTCCCGAGTCATGAACTTCGGGAAGTCCAAGGCCAAGCTCATCACCAAGGACACCCCGAAGACGACGTTCGCGGACGTCGCGGGCTCCGACGAGGCCGTCGAGGAACTGCACGAGATCAAGGAGTTCCTCCAGGAGCCGGCGAAGTTCCAGGCCGTCGGCGCCAAGATCCCCAAGGGCGTACTCCTGTACGGCCCTCCCGGCACCGGCAAGACCCTGCTGGCGCGCGCCGTCGCGGGCGAGGCCGGGGTGCCCTTCTACTCGATTTCCGGTTCCGACTTCGTCGAGATGTTCGTCGGTGTCGGTGCCTCCCGAGTCCGTGACCTGTTCGAGCAGGCCAAGGCGAACGCTCCGGCGATCGTCTTCGTCGACGAGATCGACGCGGTCGGCCGCCATCGCGGCGCCGGCCTCGGCGGTGGACACGACGAGCGCGAGCAGACGCTGAACCAGCTGCTCGTCGAGATGGACGGCTTCGACGTCAAGGGCGGCGTGATCCTCATCGCCGCGACGAACCGGCCCGACATCCTCGACCCGGCCCTCCTGCGCCCCGGCCGCTTCGACCGCCAGATCGCGGTCGACCGCCCGGACATGCAGGGCCGTCTGGAGATCCTCAAGGTCCACCAGAAGGGCAAGCCGGTCGCACCGGACGTCGACCTCTCCGCGGTCGCCCGCCGTACGCCGGGCTTCACCGGCGCGGACCTGAGCAACGTCCTCAACGAGGCCGCCCTGCTCACCGCACGCGGCAACCGCAAGCTGATCGACAACTCCATGCTGGACGAGGCGATCGACCGTGTGGTCGCGGGCCCGCAGAAGCGGACCCGGATCATGTCGGACAAGGAGAAGAAGATCACCGCGTACCACGAGGGCGGACACGCCCTGGTCGCGGCGGCTTCCCCGAACTCCGACCCGGTGCACAAGATCACGATCCTCTCCCGAGGCCGTGCTCTGGGCTACACGATGGTCCTGCCGGAAGAGGACAAGTACTCGACCACGCGCAACGAGATGCTCGACCAGCTGGCCTACATGCTGGGCGGCCGCGCGGCCGAGGAACTGGTCTTCCACGACCCGACCACGGGCGCCGCGAACGACATCGAGAAGGCCACAGCGACGGCCCGCGCGATGGTCACGCAGTACGGCATGACCGAGCGCCTCGGCGCGATCAAGTTCGGCGGCGACAACACCGAGCCCTTCCTGGGCCGGGAGATGTCGCACCCGCGCGACTACTCGGAAGAGGTCGCCGCGCTCGTCGACGAAGAGGTCAAGAAGCTCATCGAGAACGCGCACAACGAGGCCTGGGAGATCCTGGTCGAGAACCGTGACGTGCTCGACGCGCTCGTGCTCCAGCTGCTGGAGAAGGAGACGCTGAACAAGGAGCAGATCGCCGAGGTCTTCGCTCCCATCGTCCGGCGTCCGGCCCGTCCCTCCTGGACCGGCTCCTCCCGCCGTACGCCGTCCACCCGCCCGCCGGTGCTCTCCCCCAAGGAGCTGTCACTGACGAACGGGACGAACGGCGCGGGTCCCGCGATCACCGCCGGTGCGACCGCCGAGTCCTCTCCCACGCTGGAGAAGGCCCCGGAGGAGCGCCCCGACAACTGACGCGAGTCTCACACGGCCCGAAATGGAAGCCGCGCCCCCCTGGATTTAGCCTGGGGGGCGCGGCTTTTCCATATGCCCGCAACTGAGGCGTGTGTCCGCACACGCGTGACCCGCACAGGAACGAGGCACCGCCATGACCGACCCCGTGACGCTGGACGGCGAGGGAGCGATAGGCGTCTTCGACGAGAAGCGCGCCGAGAACGCCGTACGCGAACTGCTGATCGCGGTCGGCGAGGACCCGGACCGGGAGGGGCTCAGGGAGACGCCAGCGCGGGTGGCGCGGGCGTACAAGGAGATATTCGCGGGGCTGTGGCAGAAGCCGGAGGACGTGCTGACGACGACGTTCGACCTGGGGCACGACGAGATGGTCCTGGTGAAGGACATCGAGGTGTTGAGCAACTGCGAGCACCACCTGGTGCCGTTCGTCGGGGTCGCGCATGTCGGGTACATCCCGTCCGCCGACGGGAAGATCACCGGGTTGTCGAAGCTGGCTCGGCTGGTGGACGTCTATGCGCGGCGGCCGCAGGTGCAGGAACGGTTGACCACGCAGGTCGCGGATTCCCTGATGGAGATTCTGGAGCCGCGGGGGGTCATCGTCGTTGTCGAGTGTGAGCACATGTGCATGTCGATGCGGGGGGTGCGGAAGCCGGGCGCGAAGACCATTACGTCGGCTGTGCGGGGGCAGTTGCGGGATCCTGCTACCCGTAACGAGGCGATGAGTCTGATCATGGCTCGCTGACGGTTCGCTCCGCTGGGAGGACCGGGAAGGACCGTGAGGTCGTCGGTTGGGTGCGGCTTCGTCGTGGCTGGTCGCGCAGTTCCCCGCGCCCCTTTAGGGCGCCTCAGGTGACCGGGGTTGCGCCCGCCGCGTTGTTGTCGTCGTCCTCCGGGAGTTTGCAGACTCGCTCCAGGAAGATCGCGGCCGCTATCACCGCGATGCCTGCCAGGACCGAGAAGCCGGCGTAGATGGCCTGGTCGCGGCGGGCGGGGATGTCGAGGGACTCCAGGAGGTAGACGCCCGTGCCGCCGTACATGCCGGCGACGAGGGCGGCGACCAGGGCGCTGGCCTGGCCGAAGACGACCGCGCGGGCGGCCATCAGGGGGTCGACGCCCTTGGCGCCGGGGCGGCGCTCGCGCTGGGCCTTGAGGCGGGCGCGCAGGGAGAGCGCCGTGGCCAGCAGGACCACGGCGATCACGGCGAGGACGATGGGCGCGGCCAGCGGGACGCTCGGCAGGGTCCCCACCGCGCTCCACAGGCGGGCCCCCGCCCAGGACAGCACTCCGGCGATCGCGAACACGCCGGCCAGCACCCTGATCCGCAGCTCTCTCACGGTGTCCCTTCAGCTCCCCGTGCCCTGTCCGGGCGTAGTGGTCGTCTCGACCTTAACGACTACTCGGGCAGCCGGAGTTCCAGATCCTTGCGGGGCGCGACTCCGTCACGCGTGACGGAGTCGAGGAGAACGGCGACCGGGCCGCGGCCGGGCAACTGCGCCTCGGGCTCCACGTCGTGCCACGGGGCGAGCACGAAGGCCCGCTCGTGGGCGCGCGGGTGGGGGAGCGTCAGCACCGGGTCGTCCGAGACGACGTCGGCGTACGCGACGATGTCGACGTCGATCGTGCGCGCGCCCCAGCGCTCCTCGCGGACCCGGTGGAAGGCCTCCTCGACCGCGTGCGCCCGCTCCAGCAGGGAGGACGGGGGCAGGGTCGTCTTGAGGACGACGACCGCGTTGAAGTACGACGGCTGGCTGCCGGGCTCGACGCCCCACGGCTCCGTCTCGTAGACCGGGGACACGGCCTTGATGCGGACGCCGGGGGTGTCCTCCAGGGCGTCGATGGCTCCCTGGAGGGTCTCCAGGCGATTGCCCAGGTTCGCGCCGATGGAGATCACGGCGCGCTTCGGGTTGCTGAGGGTGGTGTCGGCGGCGTCCACCTGCTGCACCACGGAGGCGGGCACCGGCTGGACGGTCGGGTCGCTGTGACCCTCGGTGAACGAGAAGGTCATACTCGGCTCCGGGTGATGGTGACGGTCACGTCGTCGAAGGGGACGGTGATCGGGGCGTCCGGCTTGTGGACGCGGACCTCGACCTCCTCGACCCCTTCGTGCTTCAGGCAGGTCTGCGCGATGCGCTCGGCGAGGGTCTCGATGAGGTTGACGGGCTCGCCCTGGACGACGGCCACGACCTCCTCGGCCACGATGCCGTAGTGCACGGTCTTCGCCAGGTCGTCGTCGGCGGCGGCCGGCCGGGTGTCCAGGCCCAGAACGAGGTCCACGATGAAGGTCTGGCCCTCCTCGCGCTCCTTGGGGAACACGCCGTGGTGCCCGCGGGCCTTCAGGCCGCTCAGCGCGACACGATCCACGCGAATCACTCCTGCAATCGTCGGTGGTGGCCGGTTCGTACCGTGTGCGGGCGGTACTCCGGCCTCGAACGAATCTACCTGCGGGCACTGACAATGCCGGGCCACGAGGGCGCGGGCACTGTCCGGGGCCAGAGGGTTCATCGAGCGTTTCCCCTGGGGAACCCGGTGGCTCATGGGTCGGTAGCCGCCCCTACCCCGGGGTTCGTGATTCCAACCACTTCTTGGTCCCGACGGGTTGCGACGGGTCGCGACGGGTTCTCCCAGGGGGTGCCTACCCACTCAGGTGGGGGTGTCCTCGCCCTCGTCCTCGTCGTTTTCGGCCAGAACCGGGGACGCGTGATGCGACCAGAGTTTCCAGCCCTCGGGGGTGCGCCGGAACACGTTCGTGGCGACCACGAGCTGGCCGACCAGCGGGCCCAGTTCGTCGCTGTCGTCGGGGGAGGGGCCGCCGCTGAGGATGTTCTCCGTGCAGGTGACCAGCGCGGTGTCGCCGGTCACCGAGACATGCACGTCGGTGAGGAAGAACTGGATGTACTCGGTGTTCGCCATGATCAGCGCGTACGACCGCAGGACCTCGCCCCGGCCGGTCAGCACCGGCCAGCCCGGGTGCACGCAGGAGATCACGCCGCTGTCCGCCGGGTCGTGGTACTCCTCGTCGACGCCGAGGTCGGCCGGGGTGAGCCAGAGCGCGGACAGTTCGTCGAAGTCACCGCGCTCCAGCGTCTCGTAGAACGCGGTGTTGGCGAGTTCCACCTGCTCGACGTCGGTGTGCGGGGCGGTCACAGGGCTCCCTCGGAGCTGGAGTGCGAAGCCGCTCGGGCGCCCGGCGTGCGCGCCCCCTCGACGGCGCGTGCGACGCGTACGGCGTCGGCGGTGGCGCGGACCTCGTGGACGCGTACCGCCCAGGCGCCGGCGTGCGCCGCGAGCGCGGAGACGGCGGCCGTGGCGGCGTCGCGCTCGCGCGCGGGCGGGGGCGCTCCCTCGGGGCCTGCCAGGACGCGGCCGAGGAACCGTTTGCGGGAGGCGGCGACCAGGAGGGGGTGGCCGAGGGCGAGTAGACGGTCGAGGTGGGCGAGGAGGACGAGGTCGTGCTCGGCGTCCTTGGAGAAGCCGAGGCCCGGGTCGACGACGACGCGGTCGGGGGCGACACCGCCCGCCAGAACGGCCTCCACGCGTGCGTGCAGTTCGTCGACGACCTCGGTGACGACGTCGTCGTAGACCCCCCTGACGTTGCCGCCCTCCAGGAAGCCGCGCCAGTGCATGACGACGAAGGGGGCGCCGGAGGCGGCGACGACCGGGATCATCGCGGGGTCGGCGAGGCCGCCGCTGACGTCGTTGACGAGGGCGGCGCCGGCGGCGAGGGCCTGCTCGGCGACGGAGGCGCGCATGGTGTCCACGGAGACGGTGACGCCCTCGGAGGCGAGGCCGCGCACTACGGGGATGACGCGCTTGAGTTCCTCGGCCTCATCCACGCGGGAGGCGCCGGGGCGGGTGGACTCACCGCCGACATCCACCAGGTCGGCGCCCTCGGTGACCAGGTCCAGGCCCCGCTTGACGGCCGCCGTGGTGTCGAAGAAGCGGCCGCCGTCGGAGAAGGAGTCCGGGGTGACGTTCACGACCCCCATGACCGCGCACCGGTCCCACTCCGGAAGGCCCGTGACACGCCCGCGTCCGCTCTGCTTGCTCATACGTTCAGCGTAGGCCCAGGAGGAGGGGGTACGGCCCCGCGGGCCGGGTGGAAGCGGGCTGGTCCGGTGGGGG